>DMIT01000021.1:0-10626 GCA_003452275.1 Rhodospirillaceae bacterium
AAAATCACCGCGACCGAAATCACCACGCGGTCAGATGAAATGACCATGTTATTGGGGGCCACATTCGGGCGGTTGCAGGTCGAATTGCTGAACCCGCTGATCCAGCGGGCCTACCATATCCTGAGGCAACGAGGTGCCATCCCTGATTTGCCGCTGGATGGACGGATCGTGGCGATTGACCATCGTTCGCCGCTGGCGCGCGCGCAATCATCGCGCAATGTCCAGAACGCCCTGGGGTGGGTACAGGCTGCCAATACATTGGGGGCCGAAATCACCGAGCAAATAGACCGTCCCGCATTGATGGCCTATCTGACCGATATGCTGGGCGTCCCAGAATTTTTAAAACAATCACCAAATCCACAACAAGGAGAATAACCAATGACTGACAATCTTTTAATTGCCGAGACACCGCTTGAACAAAATATACCTGCGTCCGATAAACCGGAGAACATTCCTGATAAATTCTGGGATGCCGCAAAAAAAGAAATCCGCGTCGATGCTTTGCTCACCTCTTATCTGGCACTGGAAAAGCGCATGTCGAAGATGATCGCGTTGCCCGAAACGGATGAAGACCGTAAGCGTATCCAGAAAATCATGGGATTACCGGATTCGGCAGATTTATATCAGGTCAATTTGCAGAGCGATGTCATCGAGATCGACCCCGAACTCAATGCCCGCTTGCACGCCAAAGGGTTTACCAACGAACAGGTACAGGAAATTTATGACCTTGCCACAGAGAAACTGGTGCCGATGATTTTAGAGATGGCAGCAGAATTTCAGGCCGACCGCGAATTGGAACGATTGGTCAAAGAATTTGGCGGGGCGGAGAAATGGGCGATTATTTCAGGCCAGTTACAAGAATTCGGCAAAAAAAATCTACCGAAATCCGCCTATGAAGGCCTGTGCTGTTCCTATGACGGGGTGATGGCTCTTTATAACATGATGAAGAATAATTCCGGCAAGGCTTTGACCAGACAAGGCGAGGCATCCTTTGATGTGCTGGATGAAAACGGGCTTCGCACCATGATGCAAAGCCCGAAATACTGGAGAGACCGCGATCCGGCGTTTATCGCCAAAGTCAGTGAAGGATTCCAGAGACTCTATAACGGAAAATAGAAATCTGCGTCTAGGCCTGTGACCCTGCGAATTCGCGCGCATTAAAATCATCAATGACAGTCTGGAATATTCTGCGAATATCATTGCTGACCGGCATGAACTGGAAAGAGACGGATTCACTGGATTTACGGACGACTTTCGCAATGTGTTTGACATTGACCAGTTGTTCACGGAGATGGAATTTCAATTCGATTTCCATTTCCTGACCAACCTGCAATGGACGAGGATCGGCGAAGACACGCAGGCCCCCCGGGCTCCAGTCGAGTACCGGATGCGCCTTTCCGTCCAGAAAGCCGACACATTGGTCACAACCACGGCGGGGATGAAGTCTGCGCGACGCGAACCCATCGGTTCCATCGTCTGCTACTGAATTTTTTAAACCAAATGCAGTCATGAAACTCTGCAACATTTTATAAGCTCCAAGTTATGTCATAAACTATGACAAGTTATGCACACACCCAAAGCACCAAATTTTATTACACATGAATCATTTAGAACATAGCGCGCCAAAAAGCAAGCTTTATTTTATGTAAAAAGTAATTTCGCAGACAACATAGGGCCGCAAAAATTTTATCCCTATGCCTGCCCTTACCAACTGCCCCTTATTTGGCCGTATCACGATAACTGATTCGGGGTGAAATCTCTCTCAACCCTCTCAAAAAAACAAGGATTAACATGAGTACAGATATTAATATCGCCTTTGTAAAGCAGTTCGAACGCGAAGTTCATGAAGCCTATCAAAGACAAGGTTCAAAGCTGCGCGTCGCCGTCAGAACCATCAGCAACGTCAAAGGATCTTCCGTCGTCTTCCAGAAAGTCGGCAAGGGAACGGCATCCACCAAATCGGCCAACGGCATGGTTCCGGTGATGAATGTCAGCCATACATCGGTCGAATGCACATTGCAGGATTTTTACGCCGGTGATTGGGTCGACAAACTGGCCGAACTGAAAATCAATCATGACGAACGATCTGTGATTGCCAATGCCGGAGCCTATGCATTGGGGCGCAAAACGGATGATTTGATTATTGCCGCATTGTCCGCCGCATCCACCCACACTATTCCAGACGGCAATATCGGACTGACCCGTGACAAGGTTTTGCTGGCCTTTGAAAAACTGGGCGGCGCGGATGTACCGGATGACGGGCAACGTTTTGCCGTGATCGGATGGAAACAATGGTCGGAATTGCTCAAAATTCCTGAATTCGCCAGTTCCGAATATGTCGGGCCGGACGAGTTGCCTTATAAAAATATGCAGGCCAAAAAATGGTTGGGTACCACATGGATTCCGATGTCGGGATTGCCAATCGACGGGAATGATATCCGTTCCTGTTTCTGGTTCCACAGAACGTCCATCGGCCATGCATCTGGTTCGGATGTCCAATCGGATATCACCTGGCATGGTGACCGCGCGGCACATTTCGTCAACAACATGATGTCGCAAGGTGCCACCCTGATCGATGGCAGCGGCATTGTCGTGATCGGCTGCGACGAAACACCGGATTAGTCCGCGAGCAGTGAGTGATGAGTGTCAAACTCTTCACTTACCACTCTGCACTCTCATTTTTCATCTCTTCACTCATAAAAGGAGTTTTTACCATGGCTTTTGCTTCAAAAGACCTGAGCGTACTGGCGTACGCCAATAATTTTACCCTGTGGCATTATACAACCCCCGACACATCGGTGGTGACAGCAGGGTATTTCAATTCAGCGGCATCGATGCTTCGCGTCAATGATCTGCTGATCTGCAATCTCAATACGGGTGGCACATCGTCAACAGTCTTTTACATCGTAACGGGGAACACCGGTTCCGCCGTGACTGTGGCGATCTTTACCGCGTAAGACGCGGCTTTCTCCTTCCACCACGTATTGATACCGGAATGACCTGCGCATCATGCCTGCAACGGGCCGCAGGTCATTCCATCTTTTTTTCACATTTATCCGGAGTTTTTAAAAATGGCTTTAGACGATATTGGTCTTTGCGCCCGCGCACTGGCGCGCATTGGCGTCCACCCGATTACATCCTTTGCAGACGGCACAACCGAATCCGAAATTGCAGGGTTATTATATGCCCCGTTACGCGATGCCGTTTTATCATCCTACCCATGGAATTTTGCCACACGACAAGTATCGCTGACCCGTCTGGCGACCCCGCCCAATGGCGATTACCAATATGCATACCAGTTACCCAACGATTTTTTACGCGCCATTTCCGCAGGAATCGGCGGTCGCGGACGCGGGATCAATTACCGCATAGCCAGAAACGAGTTGCACAGCGATGCCAGCGAAATATTACTGACCTATATTTTCAGGCCGGACGAAACAAGCTTTCCGCCCTATTTCGACGCTTTGTTGATGACCCGTCTGGCCGCAGAATTCTGCCTGCCGCTGACCGAAAACATAGCGCGGGCGGATGTTCTCTCCAGACAGGCCGATAGCGAATTCACCCGCGCCCGCCAGATTGATTCCCAACAAGACAGCCCGAGCCGTATTGAAAACTTCACATTGATCGATGCCCGCGATTAGGAGGAAAAATCCATGCCACGTATTCCAATCATCAAAACAACTTTTACATCCGGCGAAGTATCATCCGACCTATTGGGGCGAGGTGATTTAAATGCCTATGATAATGGGGCCCTGAAACTGCGGAATGTTTTTATCCAGCCGACGGGCGGTATTATCCGCCGTTCTGGTTTGCGGTACATCGATACCGCCCTTGGCAAAGGGCGGATGATGGCGTTCGAGTTTAATTCGGAGCAAACCTATCTTCTCGTCCTGACACATTTGAAACTATCCATTTATGCCAATGATGTGTTGGAAGTCACGCTGAATGCGCCGTGGATCGAAGATGATATTCAACAACTGGCATGGACGCAAAGTGCCGACACATTGCTGCTGACCCATCCTGATTATCCGCCGCGCCGTTTAATCCGGTCGGGGCTGGGCGTGTGGTCAATTGTCAATTGGGAGTTTTATCATCAGGCAGGGCGTATCTGCCAGCCAATGTATAAATTCGCCGGCGGGGCCGTCACCCTGACGCCGAGCGGCACGAGCGGCACCATCACCCTGACTGCATCGGCCAGTGTTTTTGAAAGCGGTCATGCGGGCACACGGTTACGCGTTGGCAACAAAGAAGTGCAGATTAACACAGTGGCATCGGCTACGGTTGTCAGTGCCACGGTGATTGAAAATCTGATAGCGACAACGGCGACAGTGGATTGGGAAGAGCAGTCATTTTCGAGCGTGCGCGGCTATCCGGCAACGGCGGCATTTCATCAGGACAGGTTGGTCATTGGCGGATCGCGCGATTTGCCGAACCGGATCTGGATGTCGCAATCGGGTGATTTGTTCAATTTCGATCCGGGGACGGGGCTGGATTCCGAAGCGATTGAATTCGGTATTTTCTCGGATCAGGTCAATGCCATTCGCGGCGTGTTTTCGGGGCGGCATTTACAGGTTTTTACCAGCGGGTCGGAATGGATGGTCACCGGTGATCCCCTGACCCCCGCCAATGTGCAGATCAAACGCCAGACCCGCGTCGGGTCGATGATCGACCGTTATATCGCACCGATTGATGTCGATGGCGCGACATTGTTCGTGGCGCGAAACGGTCAAGAGTTACGGGAATTTATTTATACGAGTATCGAGGAAGCGTACCAGTCAACCGATCTGGCCCTGTTATCGCACCATATTATATCGACCCCCATCGATCAGGATTTTGACCAGAAACGCCGTTTGTTATTTCTGGTCAGGGCGGACGGGCAATTTGCGACATTGACCGTCTATCGCGCCGAGGCCGTCGCCGCATGGACATTACACGACACGGCGGGACAAGTAACATCGGTGTCGGTGGTGGGGGACAATGTCTATCTGCTGACCAAACGCGGGGCGCATTATTTCATCGAACTGGTCGATGATGCGTTGCATCTGGACTGCGCCCTATCGGGTGAAAGCGGTAGCGCCACATCGACATGGGCCGGCATGGGTTACCTGAACGGCAACATTGTGTCGGTCGTAGCGGATGGCAAGGTCGAGAGCGACAAGACGGTCACGGCAGGACAAATCACAACCGATCACCCTGCCAGAATATTGCAGGCCGGATTACCGTTCACCCATATCATCGAACCGTTGCCGCCCTCCAATATTTCAGCAGTCGGATACGCCCGCGCGGTGCGGCTGGTCGAGGCCACATTCCGTATCAGCAACACTGCGGCCCTGACGCTGGATACCGGTCGGGGGTTAAAGGATATATCGCTGCGGCAACTGGGCCAGCCGACCATTCTGGATGCCGCGCCGCCCATGGTGAGCGGGGATATCAAGGTCAGGGCCTATGGATGGAAAAACGATACATCCAAACCTTTATGGCGGATCGAACAAAGCCTGCCGTTACCGTTTGCCCTGCTGTCCGTCCACACCGAAGTCATTGCCAATTCATAGAAAAGGAAACATAAAAATGGGAAGTTTAAGTTCAGTCATCGCACCGGTTGCCCAGATCGGAGTCAAAACCATTGCCTCTGCCGGGCAATATTTTTTAAACAATGCCAATCGTTTGAGCGACATTGACAGTATCAATGCCAAAAACGCGCAACTGGCGCAAAATGCGACCATTCAGAAACAATCGAATTTGCTTTCTCTGCAACAAAAAGAAAGCGAGAGATTATCCAAACTGCGCCGCGCCATCTCTACACAACGCGCCAATTTCGGCAGTCAGGGCATCGGGTCGGTCACGGGGTCGGCGGATAATGTCCTGCAAGGATTGAACGAGGCATCCGATATCGAAGGGCAAAATAACCGCGCCAATACCGCGATGGATAACAGCATCATCGACCAGAATGCAAATTATCAGAGGCAATTGAATTTATTGCAAAAACAGCAATTAAAACAAAAAGCCACGTTGGGCTTTCTTGCGGATTTGGTGGGGTAAGCAGATGGTCAGTCATATTAAAATTCCCGATGTGCCGCCGATTGTCAGGTTGATTGCAAACGGCATTCAGACCAATTTCGAATTCCCGTTCCCGATTTTCGCGAGCGAGGATTTAGCGGTTTATATCAACGGGGCCTTACAGGTCAGCGGGTTCGATGTCGCAGGGGCCGGCGCCACAGGGGGCGGGCATATCATATTCGATACCGCGCCTTTGAATGGACAAATCATTACATTGGAACGCCGGATGCCGTTCGAACGCCTGACCGATTTTATCGAGGGCGGCGATTTTGCCGCCAGCGCGATCAATACCGAACTGGATTTCGTCGTCGCCGGATTGCAGCAATTGGAACAGGATCAGGCAGGGATGATCAGGTTCAACCCGCATGAGAACCCAGTCACCCATATCATGCCCGACCGCGCCATCCGCGCGGGCAAGGCATTGGGGTTTGACGGGGACGGAAATATGGTGGCTGTCCCATTAAACGGTACCATGGCGCAACCGAATTTTACCGCAAGCGGCACAGGGGCCGTTACCCGTACCAGCGGCGACAAATTGCAGGAACATGTGTCAGTCAAAGATTTCGGCGCGGTGGGTAACGGGATTGCCGATGATACGCTGGCCTTTCAAAGGGCATTGGCCGCGTCAAAATATGTTTTTGTGCCCGCAGGAACATATCGCGTGATTTCCACCATCGCCCTGACCAGTGGTCAAAGCCTGATTGGCGCGGGGGATGCGTCGGAAATCAGAACGACATTGCCCATCACCCTGATTCAGATTGGCGGCAGTTATAACCACATTGCCAACCTGAAATTATTCGGCGGCAATGTCGGTTTGAAGTTCGCGGGGATCAGCGGACCGTGCGTTAATAACAGCATTGTCGATCTATCGACATGGCAGGCGCAAACGGGGATTTTACTGGATGGCGGGACGGATACCAATCGCCCCGTTTACTGGAATAATTTTGCGCGTGTCCTTGTCGCCCAGCCTTTCGTCAACGGCATCCACCTGAAACGCAGCGGCGCGGGCGATACGCCCAATGCCAACCGTTTTACCCAGTGCCGCGTTTATTCGTTAGGGGCCACCACATCGGGTCATGGGGTTTATGTCGAGGAAGGATCATTCAACAACAGCTTCACCGATTTTGAAGCCAATGTGAATTCCACCGCGCAGGCCTGCGTCCGGTGCGGCTTTGGTTCCAACAAAACCATCTTTGTGAATCTTTATACCGAATCCCATGGCGGCGTCCCCAAT
Organism: Rhodospirillaceae bacterium; assembly: GCA_003452275.1. GTDB lineage: Bacteria > Pseudomonadota > Alphaproteobacteria > Micavibrionales > Micavibrionaceae > UBA1573. The sequence goes on from DMIT01000021.1 coordinate 7,292, forward strand.
GTCCGGCTGGATGCGGGATCGATTGAAACGGCGATTTATAACCTGCTATCAGCCAGTGACGGGTCGGCGATATGGGATTTTTCGGGCGGGCAATATACGGCATTCAATGCCGGATACCCGTATAAAAACAAATTGCAGAAATCCATCTGCAATGATTTGACGGCGACACTGCAACGTTATGATACCGAATATATCGATAGCAGCGGCACGATCACGCTTGACCTGTCGCATTCCATTCATCTGGTGTCCAGTTTCGGCGGAGCGCTAACCGTCAATCTGCCCCATGCATCCACCGCATCAGGGGTGATGATGGTTATCAAGAAAATCGATAGTTCCAAAAATATTATCACCGTGGCCGAAGCCGGCGGCGGATCGGGGCCGGACAGGACATCCTATTATCTGGGCGGGGAAAATGACTTCGTGATGGTGATGTCGAACGGGGCGGAATGGTTTGTGATTTCGTCCAACCGTTCCCCCGGCAACACGCGGTTTTATGATGGCGCAGGAACATATGACATTGATATGGCAGTGGATGTTTATCTGTTGTCCAGTTTCGGCGGCGCATTGAATGCCCGTTTACCCCCCGCCAATTCCAAGAAAGCCGTTGGGCGGCAAATCACCATCAAGAAAACTGATGTATCGTCCAACGCGGTCACCGTGACCGTTCAGGGCGGTTCCGGCCCCGACCAGTATAACCAGCCGTTAACCGCGCAATTCCAGTCCATCACCGTGGTATCGGACGGGGGACAATGGTTCGTGATTGGCCGATATCCATAGAAAACGAGAAAGGAACAAGATGAGTCAGACCATTACAATTGAACAAAAAACCCGCGAGCAGATTGCAGAATTCCTCCCCGAAGCCATTCGGCTGGCGGTCGCATCCTATCGCAAATTCATGAGAAGCGAAGAGGATATCAATGACCAAGGCGTGATTACCGAACGCAATTTCGCCGAACATCACAAGCAAGCCAAGGTCGCCATCAGCCATATCGAATTGCTGATTAAACTGGCGAAATGGGCCGATCTGCCCGACATCGCCGTGATTGGCGATGCCAATGCCAAATATCTGCAAGGGTTGATGGCCAAGGCCGAGGCGGAAATCGATGCCTATAGCGACGAGGAGGAAATATGATATGCGACTTTCCGTTATTTTTGGCAACATGGAACGCCAGTCAGGGACAGACCACGCCCCGCGTTCATATGAAGATTGCCAAATGGTTACAAAAGGAACAGGCAGTGCCCAGCCCCCGCCTGCTGCTGATGGCGTTTCGTTCCTGCGGCAAATCGACATTGGTCGGGGTATTTTGCGCATGGGCTTTGGCAGGTGCGCCGGACACGCGGATACTGGTTTTATCGGCTGATCTGGCACTGGCCCGCAAGATGGTACGTAACGTCAAACGCATCATTGAAAAACATCCGATGACCCGGCATCTGAAACCCGAGAAACTCGATCAATGGGGGTCGGAAAAATTCACCGTCAACCGCGAGATGGAGTTGCGCGATCCGTCGATGCTGGCCAAGGGGATTACCACCAATTTGACCGGTACGCGCGCCGATATCATTATTTGCGATGATGTCGAAGTCCCCAAGACATCCGACACATTTGAAAAGCGCATGGATTTGCGCGAACGGCTGACGGAACTGGATTATATTCTAACCCCCGACGGGATGCAGCTATATGTCGGAACCCCGCATTGCTGGCACACGATTTATGCCGATGCGCCGCGCGCGGAGTTGGGCGAAGAGATTTGTTTTCTGGACGGGTTCCAACGACTGGTACAACCCGTTCAAACCGCCGAGGGACAAAGCGTGTGGCCCGAGAGGTTCAGCGTCCAGAAAATCAATGACATCCTGAAAAAAACCGGCCCCGCGCATTTCACCAGCCAGATGTTATGCCAGCCGATGAACAGCCTTGATTTGCGGTTAGATCCGTCGGCATTGCAATTCTATGATGACGACATTTCCTATCGCGAGGCACAGGGCAAATGCATCCTGTCCATTGATGGCCGTGAACTGGCAAGCGTTGCCGGATGGTGGGATCCTGCCTTTGGTAAAGCGGGCGGTGACCGCAGCATTCTGGCCATCGTTTATACCGACAAAACGGGCGAATATTGGTTGCAGCATATCGCGCAAATCAAAATCGATCCCGCCAGCCAGAAAGACGAAGCCACGCAGCAATGCGAACAGGTTGCGGAAATTGCCAAGCGGTTTTTCCTGACCTCTATCGCGCTGGAGACAAACGGGTTGGGAAAATTCCTGCCTAATATTTTACGCCGCGAACTGGGCCTATCGGGGGCCACATGCAGCGTGCGCGAGATTACCAGTCGCAAACCGAAAGCCACCCGCATTATGGAGGCATTCGATGCGCCCATGGCGGCCCGCGCCATCCATGTCCATCGCAGCGTCCTGACCACCCCGTTCATCAAGGAGATGGAAGACTGGCGGCCCGAAAAACGCGGCGGGCATGATGATTGTCTGGATGCCGTCGCTGGCGCGTTGTCATCGCAACCCGTTCGTATCGGGACATTTCCTGCGGAGAACACCGCAAGGCAATGGGTCGCCATTCGCCCGCGCACACAGGCCAAAACCGATTTTGACGTTTAGGAGAAAAAACATGGAAAGAAACTTTATCGAATTATTCGGATGGTGGGTGGCGGTGATTGAATTGCCGATCATCTCCGCCTTGTTCTGGATGATCTGGAATTCACGGCGCGAATTTGAAACGGGGTTGATGAGAATCAATCAGGCCTTGGCCGATCATCGCATCGAGGTCGCCCGCACCTATGCCGAAACCCGCGACATCCGCATCATCGAAAACCGTTTAACCGCACATTTATTACGTATCGAAGCCAAACTGGACAGCAAGGAGAAATAGATATCATGGATACGACATCCAAATTAATTCCCGTACAAAACGCAATCACCGACACGGCCCCAGAAAGCCAGTCGGCGGAATTTTTAAAAGAAATGGAAATCGACGTTCTGGCCCGCACCCTGTGGGGCGAAGCGCGCGGGGAAGGCAGTACCGGCATGGAGGCCGTGGCATCCGTCATTCTGAACCGCGTGGAGGTCGCCAAACGCCGCGGCCATTACTGGTGGGGCAACAAAATTATTCAGGTGTGCCAGAAACCTTACCAGTTTTCCTGCTGGAACAAGCAAGACCCGAATTTCAAAAAACTGATCGCCGTGACCGCAGACGATATGCATTTTGCTACGGCCCAGCGTGTCGCGCGCCGTGCGCTATTGGGGTTTATCAAGGACACGACCGGAGGGGCCACCCATTATCATAGTTTGGCCATTCTGCCGCAATGGGCCAAAGACCAGAAACCCACGGC
>DMIT01000021.1:10737-11063 GCA_003452275.1 Rhodospirillaceae bacterium
GGCGCGTTGCTCAATGCCTTTGACAAGGGCGAAATTTCGCCCGAGCAACTCACTGAACTGAATCGCCATATCGAAAAAATGCAGGAACTGGAATCGACAGAGCGCCAGAACGCGATTGAACAGATCAACGAATCTCTGCGCGCCGAGGTGGCCTCCACCGACCCCTATGTGCGGCGGATGCGCCCCACATTCGGTTACATCATCGCCCTGACCTGGGCCGCGCAAATGTTTTCGATTGCCTATGTCATGGTGTTCGATACCAAACAGGCGGTTCTGGTGATTAACGCCGTCGAATCCCTCGGCAGCATTTGGGGGATCGGCTTATC
>DMIT01000156.1:0-1129 GCA_003452275.1 Rhodospirillaceae bacterium
ACCACGCCGGTTGCACTCCACACAGCAACGGCTAAAATTCCGCAATAAGCTATCGGAAGAATATATTTTTTACGGAAATGTTTATTGTCGACCATACGAGAATCCTCAAGCAGTTATTCGGGGATTATAGCCATATATATGGTGCAGGTCTATTCCGAATTTTATGCTTTACTGTGTCAGGTCACGGAAGGCATAGAGGGCAGTGCAGAGCGACAAAATCTTCGTGTTTCTTTCTTACTATTCGTGAATATCGTGGTTAATTTCTGAGGAAGCGCAGGGACGGCATTCTGGAATCCCCCTAGAATTTCTGCGGAATTCGGGGAATAACGGGAAGAGGCAAGAAAACGCCCTAGAGTCTGCCTCTAGGACGATTTTTTATGTCAGAGTTATGGTGAGCCTTTTTCCGGATTAGTAGTTTCCTGATTTCTGGGATCCTGGTTTTGCATTCTCTGTACGGGATTTTGCGGCTCGATCTTTTTCCTCTTGGGTTTGAGGGCGTTGTTCGCGTGCTTTGTCGTCAGGCTTCACTTGGTTTTGTTGGTTGGGATTGTTAGGCATGATTTGTTTCCTTTCATCATGTTTGTTTAGTCGTTCGCGTAACAAATCACCGAAATGAAAGTTGGTTCCATCATCATAAGGAAAGAATTTATCGGAACTTTTTAAAAGGCTGGCAGGTTGGTGGGAGGCTAAATACTCATGGTAAAGGAAAATCATTATGAACATCTCTCAACTGACACTTGCGACAATGGTCGCGGCAACACTCTCACTTTCTGCCTGCAATACCGTTGAGGGGGCAGGGCAGGATATTCAAGCCGGAGGACGCTCAATTGAAAAAGCAGCAGATACACATAAATAGATTTGTGGTTAAGGATAAAGCGCGGACACGCTCCACGTATCCCGATCAGTTCTTTGATACAGGGTACGTTGGTGTAGGCGATGCACTTCCTCTTGCCAGAATTCAATAGAGGAGGGAATTAATCTATATCCTCCCCAATGCGATGGACGGGGCGGGTTGTCGCCGAATTCTTTTTCTTTTGCTGCCACGCGGTCTATCAATATTTGTCGATTGTCCAGAGTCTGGGACTGAAGGGATGCCCATGCGCCAATGCGATTTCCAAGTGGTCGTGAT
>DMIT01000156.1:1231-4295 GCA_003452275.1 Rhodospirillaceae bacterium
AAAAAACAGAAGCCGCGTTCGTCAATTTTACGGATAAGCACAACCCGCGCGTTGGGATAGCCATTTGCATCGACCGTTGCAAGGCAGCCAGCATCTGGGTCGGACGGTTCTGATTGTTGGGCCTGCTTGAACCATTCATTGAATACGGAAAAAGGGGAATTATTATTAACCATTAAGTCTGTCATGTGCATACCAAAAAAATTGAAAAACCAGTTTTTTTTATGGGGGTTTCCTCTATAATGTATCGTTATCAGTACAGGCTTGGAATTTAAAGCTTATTTTTAAAAAAGGAAACTAGGACGATGAAAACAAAAATTTTAGCAATGCTCGCGATCTCCACAATGGCTTTGACAGCTTGTCAACAAGGTGTAGGCGTAGGTTCCGGAAGTACATCCGGAATGGGCAATAAGCAAATGATCGGCGGAGCATCAGGTGCTGTTCTCGGCGGTTTGCTTGGTTCACAAGTTGGTAAAGGAAATGGCCAATTGGTGGGCGTCGGTGTTGGTGCATTGCTGGGTACTTTCCTTGGAAGTGAAATTGGCGCATCGCTGGATAAAGCGGATTTGGCCTATGCACAACAAGCTGCGAACCGTGCTTACACTGCGCCGGTTGGTCAGGCTATCAGCTGGAACAACCCTGACTCCGGTAACTCTGGAACGATTACACCAACCCGTGAAGGTGTTTCCAACACCACCGGTCGTACTTGCCGCGAATATACACAAACTATCTATGTCGGTGGAAAACAGCAGACCGCTGTTGGTCAGGCGTGTAAAAATGCCGATGGCACCTGGGCAGTCATCAACTAGGTTGCATGACGACACACATATGCGAAAAGGCCGGATTGATCCGGCCTTTTTCTTTTTTAGTCATCAGACTCAAACACAAATTTAGGCGGGGCTTCTGCTGCCGGATTGCCGACGGGAGGTACGGGTTCCTGATATGCTTTTTGAACCTTTGCCTCCAGATCCGATAAAAATTTATCGGGGTCATCGATTTTTTTAAGGGGAAGATTATGAATGGGGGTGGCGGGCTGTAAAGCCGATTCAGCACTGTTCGTATATTGTGGGTCAGAGATAGTGATATTGAGCGAAACGGACATATGGCGAGAGTCCGGCTGTTGAGAAATCCATTTCAATAAGTCAGGGAGGGTGGTCGGGGTATCCTGACGACTCATACTGATGACGTATTGTCCGATATGTTTTAACAAAGTCCAATTCGATTGAAGATGCGCAGATTGAAATTCGAGACGAGCTGCTTGCACCGGAGGAATACCCCGATCTTTTGCCCCCATATAGGCTTTGGCTGCAGCGTGCAGGGCGTTTGCACACCATCCTGAAATCTTTCCTTTTAGCAGGGCTTCGTTCTGGTTATTGGCAACGCGCAGGAAGGGGAGATGGCTATCCGCCTCGATCACATGATACATAATCATTTCGAACGTTTCTTCGCAGGTGCGCTTATGCCTGATCTCGTTAATTTCTTCTGCCAGAAAAGGGTTATATCCGCCGGGCAAATGCGATTCTTCGGTCGGGGCCAGATTGGTCAACTCTGCCAGCATATGTCCGATTGCTTTGATAAAGGGGTTGGTGGAAGTATTGACCGCTGCTCCTAAAATCTGGCTGGGGGTGAAGCCGCTCCATGCCATGTCCTGACAGGAAGTGGCAAATTGAGTCCAAGATTGCAGATTGTCACTGTCGAAACAATCTGTGATTTGTCCTGCCAGTTGATATTGGGACAAAAGTGGAACGGAACTTTTCGATGTAATCGTTGATGAAATCTGTTTTTCAATCGTATAGTTAATCACGTCCAGCGCAATCGGGAAGGCATATTCTTCGGGGTTGAAATTGGTCTGCGGAGTCAATGTTTCCAGACTGCGTTGTTGGGCCAATAAAAGCGGCGCATCATATTGACCTTCGCGGAGCAATTGCAGAATACTGTAAATATCGGCCTTCAGATTCAGATGGCAAGTGGCAAGCTGTGTGGTTTTATGCACGAATACATTGCCGTTAATATTCATCGGTTTTTTTAAATGCTTGGAATAGGTATCCAGAAAAATTGCCATCTCGAAATGAATTGCCTGAATAGCATCATATAATTCTTGATAGCGGGATGTATCCAGCGAGATAAAAGCAAGTGTTTTGGGGCGCGTTTTAAAACTAAAGACGATGCTTTCCTGCCCCTCGGATAATCCCAGAAAGGCGGTTTGCTGGGTTGGAATGGAGGCCCATGCCTTTAAAACCTGAAAAGCTTCGTTAAAAGCAGGGTGACCGTTTATTTTTCCTATAATGCCGGAGATGGCATCTTGCTTCTTGTCAGGGGTGCAAATGAGGAAATGCAGCGTCAGACTAGGGAATATCGCACGAATATTATCAGAAATATTCGTGCAGGCATTTTTCAGATTAATGAGTTCATTTGCATTCATAACCGGCAAATTCTAGCATCCATAGATTAACGGAATATATAATTTGCGGGGGATTTTACGCTTCTGGCTGGACGTTTTGGCATAAATGTGTAGGATACTGGGTAGAGATACAAGTTTAATATGCATAATAATGAATAAGGATTTAAAAGGTTTTTCTATGACGAGTTCGACATCTTCCGCCCCGATTTCAAATTTGATGGCTGGCAAAAAAGGTTTGATTATGGGCGTTGCCAATGATCGTTCTATCGCATGGGGAATTGCAAAAACTGCGCATGCGCATGGTGCAGAGTTAGCATTCACTTATCAAGGTGAAGCATTGGAAAAACGCGTTCGCCCGTTGGCCGAAGAAATCGGGTCACAGATCGTTCTGCCATGCGACGTCACCGATGAAGCAAGTGTGAAGGCAACCTTTGCAGAACTGGAAGCCAAATGGGGCAAGCTGGACTTTGTGGTTCATGCGATTGCGTTTTCCGATAAATCAGAACTCGATGGCTTGTACCTGAATACCACGCGCGCAAACTTCCTGAAAACAATGGATATTTCCGTTTATTCCTTCACATCGGTTGCGCAGCACGCTGTGCCATTGATGAACGAAGGCGGATCGTTGCTGACCTTGACCTATTATGGCGCAGAACGCGTGATGCC
>DMIT01000156.1:4394-6910 GCA_003452275.1 Rhodospirillaceae bacterium
TGAAACGCAATGTGACGATTGATGATGTCGGCAATTCCGGACTCTACCTCTTGTCCGATCTGGGCGCTGGGGTCACCGGCGAAGTGCTTCACGTTGATGCCGGCTATCATACCGTTGGTATGGTCGCGATTGACAGCGCCGCGGAAACCGCCGAACTTCTCAGTAGCATTGCCCCGAAAAAAGATACCGAGGCGGCATGATCTGGTTCAAACCCTATACGCTGGATATGCTCGAAGGGCTGCGCAATGCCAATATGGGGCAGCATATCGGGTTTGAATTTACCGAGGTTGGCGATGAATTCCTGCGCGGGAAGATTCCCGTTGATTTCAGGACAACACAACCTTTCGGTATCCTGCATGGTGGTGCAAATTGCGTGCTGTCCGAAACCTTGGGCAGCGTTGCGGCATGGATGACCATTGACGCGAATTTATATCGGGCCGTTGGTCTGGAAATTAATTGCAACCATATTCGCGCCGTCACCGAAGGCAACGTCATCGGCACATGTACGCCAATGCATATCGGTCGCCGCACGCAAGTCTGGCAAACCGATATCGTCGAGGAAGCTACCGGCAAACGCGTTGCTATCTCCAGACTAACTGTTGCCATCATCGACCAAGGCACACTCTCGACTCAGAAAAACCATATCCAATTGCAATAGGTCGTTTATGAAGTACATTCTTTGCGATGTGGATGGCGTGTTGGTGAATGGCTATCATGTCGATCCCGCCAAACGTATTTCATGGTCTAAAGATCTGGAAAAAGATTTTGGTATTCCATCAAGCCGTATGGAATCTGTGTTCTTTCATGGCCCATTCGGACAGGTTATGGAGGGAAAAATCGGTCTTGTGGAAGCCTTGGAAAGCGTCATGCCTCAACTGGGGTATGCGGGCGATGCGCAAACGCTTATCGATTATTGGTTCAAGAACGATTCAAATATCAATGCTCCTTTTCTGGAATGGGTAAAGTCAAAAGATAGTCAAAATTACCGGTTCAGTCTGGCAACCAATCAGGAGCATATGCGTGCGGATTACCTATGGTCTGACTTGGGAATGAATCATCATTTTGACAAAATATATTACGCTGCCAAAATCGGATTTAAAAAACCATATGCTGAATTTTTCCATTATATTTTGGATGATTTGAAAATAGAGTCTTCCTCTATCTGCCTGATTGACGATTGCCCGAAAAATATTGCCATGGCTCATTCGTTGGGAATGAAGGGCATTGTTTTTAATGGTATGGAAGATGTGCTGAATCATCCTTTTCTGAACGAAATATGATTTAGCCAGTTGCATTAGCCGGGGCGGTGATCGTCGAGCAGGGGGTGTGCTGTTGCTGGTTGAGTATTTTGTTCGAACCAACCTTGGCCTTCTGGTGTAGATAAAAATTTCTTGAATTGTTGTTCTTCATAGGTGCGGAAATTTTGCAATATTTCCAGTTTTCTCGATCTGTCGAGATGGCCTGATGAAATGATAATTTCAAACGGAGCTAATCGTGTCGATTCATCCACTGCGATATCTTCCATTTGTATCACGGTACATCAATCTACCCATATCGGGTGATACTTTCGGCGGACGCCCTCCTTGTCGGTTGAAAACACCTGCGCGATCTAATTCGTCCTGATTATCCTGAATGGCGCGAGCAATGGTTGTCTCTGGGTAATTGGGAGCATTACCTCTTGATCGTTGTTCTGCTGCTTCGGTGCGTCTGTTAGCAAACTGCGCGGATAAATCTATAACATTTTCCATTATTGTACCTACCTGATTTTATAAATAAATACTATTTTCATAAAGTTTAGTCAAGTTTTTTGCTAAAATTCTTGATGATGAAGGTTGGGGGATGGTTTTATGACGGGAAGTGTGATGATATCCTCACGGTCTAACAAAGAAGGAAAGATAGATGAGCGGCAATCGTTTCGGGACTTTATTCCAGTATCAGACATGGGGTGAAAGCCACGGGCCGGCGATTGGGGTGGTGGTGGACGGTGTGCCGCCGCGTATCCCGTTGTCCGAAGAGGATATTCAGGTCTTTCTGGACAAGAGGAAGCCTGGACAATCCAAATTCACGACCCAGCGTAACGAAGCCGATCAGGTCAAAATTCTGTCCGGCGTATTCGAAGGTCAGACGACAGGCACGCCGATCAGCCTGCTGATTGAAAACACCGACCAGAAATCAAAAGATTACGGCGATATCAAGGATAAATTCCGCCCCGGTCATGCCGATTTCACCTATAACGCCAAATACGGTATCCGCGATTATCGCGGTGGTGGGCGGTCTTCGGCGCGCGAGACGGCATCACGGGTTGCGGCAGGGGCGGTGGCCCGCAAAATTCTGATGGAACAACTGGGCAGCGATATTTTTATCAAGGCAGCCGTCGTTCAAATGGGCAATCGTCATATTCACCGCGATCAATGGAACTGGCAGGACGTCGATAGAAACCCGTTTTTTTGCCCCGATGCATCTGTTCTTGCCGATTGGGAAGAATATCTAGGGGGCTTGCGCAAGGATGGTTCCAG
>DMIT01000203.1 GCA_003452275.1 Rhodospirillaceae bacterium
GGGGCGCGTGCAGCGGGCTCTGCCTGATTTAATATTTTGTGGACTTCGCGGTTTAATGTTTGCGCGGTTTCGGACATATCATCTTTCAGCAGATCAACATCATTACGGGCACGGGATAGGTCGCGTTGAAATTTGTCCTGCGTCTGCTCAATGCGAACAACGCGTTTGCCGATTTTTTCTTCCAGACTGCGACGGGTCAGGGCTTCATAACCGAATGTCCCCGCCAGCAGGAAAAAGCCGGTTGCCGACCCTGCGGCCACGGCCCCCGCAATCCCCGCGATGGTAGCAATCACCATCCCCGCGCCGCAGACATAAACGCCGAGCCAGAAAGATGAAAATTGTGTCAGTCTATCAAGCAAGTTGAACATTGTTTGTGTTTTCTAAAATTTCCCTGTGGTCGGCACCGACGGCTTCGGAAATATGGTTAAAACCATCGCGACGAAGCAAATCAACCAATCCTGCATTTATCATACTTGGTAATGACGGGCCTTGGAAGATTAAATTGCTATAAAGCTGCACAAGTGAGGCTCCGGCACGGATTTTGGCATAAGCCTCTTGGGCATTGCCGATGCCGCCCACCCCGATAATCGGGATTTGACCTTTGGTGACCGTATAAAACCGGCGAATAACTGCCGTTGAAAGATCGGTGAGGGGGGCGCCGCTCAATCCACCTTTTTGCTCGCGGAAATCAGCCGGTAAATGATCGGGCCGCGAAAGAGTCGTGTTTCCAAGGATCACCCCGTCGATTTTCAGCGACAGCAGGACAGACGCAATATCGTCAATCTGTTGATCGGTCAGATCAGGGGCCAATTTCACGAATAAAGGGGGTGGAAATTCACCGCAAGATGCTTTCCGTTCTGCCAGAACCGCGGTCAGTAAGTCAGTCAGTGGCCCTTTTTCCTGAAGATTGCGCAGGCCGGGTGTATTGGGCGATGAAATATTAATAGTCAGATAATCTGCCATCGGGGCAAGAGACCTTACGAGGGCGGTATAATCTTTGGCAGGTTCGGTCTGGTCTTTGTTCATGCCGATATTCAGGCCCAGAACGCCCATAGGTCGTGGTTTTTTTTCAAGGAATTTGCGTAAATTATCTTTAAAGACCGCCACGCCGCAATTGGGAAAGCCCATGCGGTTAATCACCGCATTATATTGGGGGGCGCGGAAAACGCGTGGACGGGGATTGCCGGCTTGAGGTTTGACAGTGACGGTTCCGGCTTCGATAAAGCCGAAGCCTAAATGGAAAAGTCCGTTTAAGCTTTCGGCATTTTTATCAAAACCTGCCGCAAGGCCGACGGGGTTTGGAAAGTGACGCCCCCATAATGTGACCTTTAATGACGGGGAGGCAAACCCGAATTGAGGCAGTAACGCCGATGGCGTATATTTTAATGCGGATAAAGTCAGGCGATGGGCCGTTTCCGCCGGCAAGCAAAAGAGCAGAGGTTTTAAAATTCGGTACATTTTAAAGATGTTTCAATCCTTCTTTGACATAGGTCCACCCTGTCATCACGGTCAAGATGGTCGCAATAATCAGCAGCGTATAGCCGATTTCCACATTGAGCGGGAGAACAGGTACACCATATTCACCCATAATCAAAAAGCCGAGAGCGAACATCTGGATTCCTGTTTTCCATTTGGCCAATTTTGAAACGGGAAACTGGATATTCTTGGGGCCAAAAAATTCGCGCAGGCCCGAGATCAGGAATTCGCGGCACAAAATCAGAAGAACCGGAATGACTCCCCAATCATTCAAATGTCCGTTCGCAATCAGGGATACGAGGACGGTTGCAATAAAGATTTTATCCGCAACCGGATCGAGAAATTTACCGAAATTGCTCTCTAGTTTATATCGTCTGGCGATATAGCCATCCAGATAATCGGTAATGCACCCCAATGTATAAAGAGCAAGCGCAGACCACGCTGCCCACGAGGAGTCGATCATCATCAAGATAACGAGGAGGGGGAGAGTCATCAATCTCCCGATTGTCATGGCGTTCGGTAAATTTTTCATGAATTAGTTTTAAGGATATTCTTAAATCATTTCAACTCGTTAAAATGATTTAATCACATAAAACAGAATTTGGGCTTTTTTGCGTCAATCTTCCAGCGACAGGCGGGTGGTGGATTGATCTTCATCGGTGAAGCTATCGCGGCTGATATCGAGGCAAATGTTAAAATCTGTTATATCAAGGCTTTTTTCCGCATCTTTTGGCAACATGATCTTATGTTTGATGCAATATTCAATCAGGGCCGCGCTGATGAAATTAGAGGTCAGATTGAAATATTTCTGTTCCAGTGTTTCTTCCGAGAAAATGGTCAAGATAACGGCTCTGGAGTCTTCTTTCACATTATGATCGGCGGTAATTTCGGATTTGATCTGTTTGAGGATATTGATTTCGTATTCTGCCGCCCCTGCAAATTTGGCGCGGACGATTTTCCCATCAGGAAAAGTGATCCCGTTTTTTGTTCCGTAGGCCTTAATTGCTTCGATAGCTTCGCTTTGGTTAAATATTAGCCGCCTAATTTCGATTGCCATATTATTTGATCCCCAGGCTATTCTTTTTCTTTGGAAATCCTACATTGTTCATTCATTTTTGCAATACGCAAAAACATAAGTTTTTTTTAACACTTTCTGCCTAATCTGTTTAATTGGATGCGTCACTCTCGCTTTTTGTCAAAAAGCACATTTTCTGAATAGGGAACCCACATGGAAGTTATCGATTTGACCACTAATCAAAAAGAAGGTGAGGATGCAAACCTTCCTGCCCGTCTTGATGAGGTCAATAAAGGGAAGCTGAATGATTCCCGCTTCGGGGCAGCTTTGGCCAGAAGAAATTCGGATTTATCGCGAGGGGACAGTTCGGCCCGCGCCGAATTTGAAGGGCAGGCGAGGGGGATGGACCCTCGCGGGCGCATGGGAGAGCGCATGGTTGCCCATGGAATGATTACGCTGGAGCAATTGAATGTTGCTCTGCAAGAAAAGAAAATCAGCGGCAAATTGCTTGGTCAGGTGCTGATTGAACTAGGCTTTATTCAAGAATCACAATTGGTTGAGTTTTTGGCTGAAAGTTC
>DMIT01000112.1 GCA_003452275.1 Rhodospirillaceae bacterium
ACTTATGTCCGGTTTGCTTTGTCGCATGACGGCGAGCATTTTTTGCATGAACCACAGAAATTCAGAATCGATCAATTTTCAAGCGTGGAAGAAGCCCTTATCAGTTTTATGGGGCCAGAGCAATTTGATCCGCTTTCTATTACCGATATCCTGATTGCAAAAAGTGACCGGAATCACTGGATTGTGGAACAAGAAAGCATTCGCGCTATTTTTCCGGTGTCTAAAATTATCAAAGTCAATGATTTCGCGGCCAATGCGCTGGGCTTGATGAATGTCGCAACCCATGATCTGGTTCATATTGGCGGTGTTCGCATATTGCCTGATACTGGTCTGCCTATGGCAGTCATTGGCCCTGGAACGGGCTTGGGACTTGCCTATATATTGCCCGGAAAATATGTTCAGCGTACTCATGGTGGGCATATGCTTCCTGCTCTTGTGACGCCTGAACAGATTGCTTTGTTTGATGAATTGCAATCTTTTAAGAAAGATAAAACGACCCCGATTTACGAAGATGCCTTATCGGGGGATGGTCTTCTCAATATTTATAAAGTTCTTTGTCGCCGCCATCATCTGGATTGCGAGTATACGGATACTCATCATCTGATGGACGCAGGGCGGAATAATCCGGTAGCGTGTCAGGCTTTAAAATATTATCACGAAATTCTGGGGCTATTTGCCCATCAGGTTCTGGCATTCGGATATAGTTATGGCGCGCTTTTCCTCACTGGTGGAATCACGGATAAGCTGATCGGCTATGATTTATTTGATAAAGAAACTTTCTTTAAAAGTCTTTATCAACAAAATGTACCGATTGTGTTGCATGATGTGAAATCCACACCGGTTTTCTGGGTCAAGGACGAGTTTATCAGCCTGCGTGGATTGTTGAGAGAGTCGATTCTACAAGAAAGTTAAGCCAGAGCGGTATCGGCCCGCTCTTTAGCATGGTCAAAGCCAAGAATACAGCAATCATTCCTGCGGAAATTATCATCGCCCACCGCACAGTTTTTCCGGCTTTGGGCAAAGTTTTACGCAATACTTCCGTGGGCACAATTTTATGCAGCACTTTGTCCTGCGACCATTTTGCTGCAAACTTACTTCCCAAGATGCCTAGTGCAACACCGAGCGGGAACATTGCACTATCGGCAATCGTCAAGAGAGTTTCGGGGATGCCCAGCGATTTAAAATATTCCCTGCCATCCGATAAAAAATAAATTTCTAAAATAATCGCAAAGACAATAAAGCCAATGACAAGGCCGATAGTACGCCATAATCTGGTGATGTTGCGTAAAGTGGCATCTATGAGGTCAACCATGTGCGCAATGGTTTCGGGATTGAGGCCGGTTGGATATTTATCTTGCAGGAATCGATTGGCTTTAACCGTATTTTTAATCCAGAGCGTTTGGGCAATGACATCTGCGATTAAGCGGTATTTGACTGCTTTGACCAGATACGGGCGGATATTTTTTCGTTCTCGTGCAGCTTGTTCCAATGCCTCCACCCCGCTTGTGATCAGCGCATCCATAAAAAATGGAAATTCTAAAAGGCGTGTTTGAAACCCGAATAAATAACCCGCTCTTTCCTGATCGTTGATTTTAAAAGTCATCGGGCCAAAGGGCGAGATGGCTTCATAATCTATCCAAATCGTATCGTCCGGTTCCTGATGAGTGGGCAGAGCAGGGATGTCATGGAGCGTTTTTGTCTTTGCAACTGATATTTCAATATCGTGCTTTGCAACACATCTTGAAGGGTTCTTATCAATGGCCTGTACCAGGGTGATCGGTAAATTGCTGCGATCAAAATCAAAATTGATTTGGGCATATATCTCGACATGCGTTAAATGGGATAGCCAGCCGGAGGCCGCGCAAATACGGCATTGTGTATTTCCTGTTGCCGCGCAGTTCTGGCATTTTATCTGGCCGCGCGCGCCGCAGGTTTTGCAATTGACCCGCCCGTCACCGCGGCAGAAAGTGCATTGGACTGTTCCTTTTGCGGTATCGATACGGGTTGATCCCCTGCATCGTGGGCAAAGAACGTAACGCTTCCCGATACATTTCGGGCAGGGGACGACTGTTTTTCCATGACACTTGGCACATGTTGATTTTCCGGTATTGGCGCAGGAGTTGCATTTTTCATGCTGCACCAGATCTCTGCTCAACGAATGGAATTTTGTACGTTGTTCTTGAATGCCGAATCCCTTATCGCTGCGTTTAAATATAAAATCAACAATTTGCTGGCGTTTTTGTGGTTGGGTACGGATGTCTCTGGCGATTTGGGCCATAGTGTTCCGGAATTCGGTTTCACTGGAGACGACCTCTGCGGTCGTATTGCGTCCCGGTTCGGTACGTGTGCCATATTGGGGAACCAGTGTCAGGGAGGTGCGTGCTTTGAAGCGATAGATTTTGATATCGGTATTCTCAGGCGTATCAAGCAGGATGACTTTTCCTTCGGCAAGACCATTGCCTTTCACGAGCCCTTTCATGCGCATCAGGGCTTTGGCTAATAATTTAGGGTCAATCCGGGTTTTCGCCTCTGCCATAGGAGGAGAGGCTGCTGAATCCTGTGGAAGTGGGTTAAATAGATCATCATCCATAGCTCAAGATGACTGATTATGTTCAAAAATACAAGAATTGAGGTGGACATTTATCGTGCTTTTGGCTTTTATGGTATATTCCTTGAGCATAAAGATATGAAAGGCTGATTTGATGAAATTCCAGATCAATATTGATTGTTCCCCTGAGGAGGCTCGTGAATTTTTTGGCCTTCCCGATATTTTACCGATGCAACAAGATCTCATGGAAAAGGTGTCCAGACGATTGTCTGAAAATATCCAGACGATGGAACCAGAAGAATTAATGAAGACATGGGTGCCGGCTTTGTTTCAAGGATGGACGGATATTCAATCCCATTTCTGGAATCAGTTTTCACAGATGGGCGGAAAAACGGGGAAACATCATATGGATTTCAATTTTAATCCAACGGCTGCGAAACCTCAACAAGACGACAATGCAGATGAAAAACATGATTTGAAATCACGTCCGAAACCTAAAAAACGAAAATAGCTGACTCATGTCCTCTGATACAATTTATGCGCTCTCAACCCCTGCCGGACGTTCTGGCGTTGCTGTTGTGCGTGTCTCGGGGGGGGCGGCATGGGATGGTTATGCCTTGTTATCCAACGGGCAAAAGACATTGATTCCGCGTCAGGCAGCCACCCGAAAATTATATGACCCAAAAACATATGAATTATTGGATCATGCCATGGTGATTGGCTTTCGCGGGCCTGCCAGTTTCACGGGGGAAGATTGCGTGGAATATCATATCCATGGCGGAACGGCGATTATCGATGGCGTATTGCGGGTATTATCTTCTTTGCCCAATCATCGTATGGCTCTTCCGGGGGAATTTACGCGCCGTGCTTTTGAAAATGGCAAACTGGATTTAACCGCTGCCGAGGCCATTGCCGATTTGATCCATGCAGAGACGGAAAGTCAGCGTCTACAAGCTTTAAAGCAAATGGACGGCGAGTTGTTCCAGTTATATGAAGGATGGAAAGACCGGCTGGCCCGCATATTGGCATTGATGGAAGCAGACCTTGATTTCTCGGATCAGGACTTACCCGAAGATTTGATTTTGAAAGTGACTCCGGATGTCACCGATATCATGGAAATGGTGGCAGCGCATCTTCAGGATGGGCGACGCGGAGAATTATTGCGCGATGGTTTCAAACTGGTGATTCTGGGGGCCCCGAATGCGGGGAAATCATCGCTTCTCAATAAACTGGTACAGCGTGAGGCAGCGATTGTTTCACCGCTTGCCGGCACAACCCGAGATGTGATTGATGTTCATCTGAATCTGGGCGGTTATTCCGTGATCCTTGCCGATACGGCAGGGTTACGCGGGACAGAAAATGATATTGAAGCAGAAGGTATTAAACGTGCAATCAGTCGGGCAGAGCAGGCCGATTTAAAAATCCTTTTGTTCGATGGTACTCAGGAATTGGATAGGCAGACTTTATCGTTGAAAAATGACCGATCTATTCTTGTTTTGAATAAGAGCGATGATGCGCAGTTCCGGATTTCATTGGAAAATGAAGAGACTGTCCGCATTTCTGTTCTTGAAAATGACGGTATCGAACAATTGATAGAACGGGTTGTGCAAATCTTGAAAGATATCGTTGGGCCGTCGGATGCGCCGGTTCTTACCCGCGCTCGCCATCGTGAAGCATTAGAAAATGCTTATGCAGCGCTCGAGCGATCCATGACGGCCCCTTTGCCGGAGCTGGCTGCCGAAGATATTCGCATGGCTGTCCGTTATCTCGGCAGTCTGACGGGGCGGGTGGATGTCGAAGATTTGCTGGATATGATTTTCCGTGATTTCTGTATCGGGAAGTAAATCGGGAAGTCAGTTACCTGAAGATTTTTTATTTCCGGCCTCTTGTAAGGTTTTTAAAAAGAACTATTTCTGTACGGCTATCCAACATCACATCTATAAGGAGATACCCGGAATGATACGCAAGACTTTACGTACTGTTGCTTTGACTGCAATGGCCAGCACGTTGGCATTTTCTGCACAAGCGGCAGAAAAATATACTTTGGATGCCAGCCATACAGCCATTACTTGGCATGTCAATCATTTCGGCTTTTCAACCCCTTCTGGAAAATTCATGGGTGTTGAAGGTGAAGTGATATTGGACGAAGCCAATCCAGCCTCTTCATCCGTGAAAGTGACCGTCGATGTGAACGCGATGAATAGCGGTGTTGAGAAACTGGACGAGCACTTGAAAAATGCTGATTTCTTTGATGTTGCAAAATTCCCGACAGCAACTTTCGTTAGTAAAAAAGTTGTTTTGACCGGCAAAGATACGGCGAAAGTTGAGGGGGAGCTAACCCTTCATGGCGTGACCAAACCTATCACACTCGATGTCAAATTGAATAAAATTGGCGAAAATATGCGTCAAATGAAAACTGCCGGTTTTACAGCCAGCACGACTATCAAGCGTTCTGAATTCGGTATGTCAACCTATGTCCCGAATCTGGGTGACGATATTAAAATCGACATCGAAAGCGAAGCCAATATATTACCAGCAGCAGAGGCAACGCCCGCTACTCCTGTTGCAAAGAAATAATTCAGAGATCAGTTTCTCTCAACAGAAAATCCCCCTTATCGGGGGATTTTTTATGGGCGGAGAGAGCGGTTTTAGCGGGCTCCGACCAGTACTTCGCGTTTCCCGACACGGTTGGCGGGGCTGACCACCCCTTCTTTTTCCATCTGTTCCATGATGCGGGCGGCGCGGTTATAACCGATTTGCAAATGTCGTTGAATAAAGCTGGTGGATGCTTTTCCTTCGCGGGCAATGATCGCGACGGCTTCGTCATACAGTTCATCGCAGCTATCGCCGCCCTCGCCATCTTCACCACCTTCACCATCGGCGAATAAATCGCCATCGGTAATATCTTCAAGATAAGATGGTTCACCTTGCGCTTTCAAATGATTGACAACTTCCTGCACTTCGTTGTCCGATACGAACGGGCCGTGAACGCGGGTAATGCGACCACCGGCTGCCATATAGAGCATATCCCCCATGCCCAGCAACGTCTCTGCCCCGCCTTCACCCAGAATGGTACGGCTGTCGATTTTCGACGTGACCTGAAAAGAGATACGGGTCGGGAAGTTTGCCTTGATAACACCGGTAATCACATCAACGGATGGACGTTGTGTCGCCATAATCAAATGGATACCTGCAGCGCGCGCCATCTGGGCCAGACGTTGGATTGCATTTTCAACATCTTTGCCGGCCACGAGCATCAAGTCGGCAAATTCGTCCACGACCACCACGATATATGGCAGTTCGGTCAAATCCAGCGGTTGTTCTTCATAAACCGGTTTGCCGGTTTCGGCATCGAATCCAGTTTGGACTTTGCGCATCAATACTTCGC
>DMIT01000074.1 GCA_003452275.1 Rhodospirillaceae bacterium
GCATCACCGGATCAATCAGGCGTTCTATGCTTTTGCGATTGGTATATTGTTCGGTGCGGGCGATGTCCAACGCGTCGCGGAATTGTTTTAAAAACTGTTTCGCAATCGGCGCAAAATTGAAATTATTCTTTTCAATCAGGCTTTGTGATTTCAAGAGAGTCTCTTCGTGTACCTGACCCATGCCGACTTTGGCCTGCAACATGTGATTGGCTTTGATGATTTCCGCATAACCTTCTGGATCGACGCGTTTCTCGCCCCCGTCTTGTCCGGCATCGGGGTCTTTTTTGCGGCGGCGGTCAGGCCCCACAAAATTTGGTGCAATGATAAAATCACGCGGCGATTTGATAATGTTTAAAATGCGTCTGGATATATCTGTCGCCGAAAAAGGTTTGACCAGAAATTCAGTGACGCCGGCATTGCGGGCCTGCGAAATCTTATGCGGAGATCCGAAGCCCGTCATCATAATAATCGGTATGGTTTTGTCAGGGGAGGCGGCATCGGTGCGGATCATTCTGGTCATTTCCAGACCATCCATATTGGGCATCACCCAATCTGTCAGGATAATATCAGGGCGCAGACGACAAAAAGCCTGATATCCGCTTTCGCCATCGGCGGCCTGAGAAACAGTCCCAACACCCTGTTCCCTTAAGACTGCCGAGGTTAATTCCCGCATTGGTGCAATATCTTCGACAAGCAGAATATGTAGATTTTTAAGTTTTAAGGCCATGGTGAATCATATTTACCCGACATGAAAAAGAGGGCACCCTTTCTCATTCTAAGCCCCTATAACTTAACATATCCTTAAAATGGCCCTCCTATTAGGCGGGCGCTCCGCGGCTGGCTTTAGGAGAGGCGGCAGGGGAGTCGATTTGCCACATTTTTTCAATGGCATAAAATTCGCGGACTTCCGGACGGAATAAATGCACGATCACATCACCGCAATCCACAACAACCCAGTCCGCCGTGGGCAAGCCCTCGGTGCGCAGCACGTCAAAGGTCGATCCTTTGAGTTTTTCATCAATTTTATCGACAAAACCAGCGACTTGTCTGGAAGATGTTCCCGATGCGACAATCATATAGTCGGCGAGGGAGGTTTGACCCATCAGGTCGATGACTTCAATTTCTTCTGCTTTACCTGCATCCAATACCTCGACAATAAGGTCTTTCAGATGCGCCGGAGTTTGCTCTCCTGATGATTTACGCGTGCCCAAGGGGTTGACGCTCCTTTCTGTGTGTGGTGGCGGAATATATAAAAGCCGCCCGAACTTTCAGGTTACCCCAAAAGCTCCTGCAGCTTCTATAGCAGGACGAAAGATTTCTGTAAACTGAACTTTTACAAGTCGATAAGAATCTCTTCATTACCTCTTATTCTACCCTTTTTCATCATTTTTGGCAAATTGGGAGATGTTGCCCTGCGATGAGTCCCTGAGTTGGCTTGACGAAATATCCAGCAAGGGTTCGGCGAAAATCCAGTAAATCGTTCCCTTTGTAAGGGGCGGGCGCATGCCGCGCAGGGGGTAATGATGGTGGAGGGCCTGATTTTGCCGGAACGCATTCTGGCGCACCTGCCCCGATTGATGGGGGCGTCCGATAAACGCGAAGGGAAGCAGGCTTTGCAATTCGCGCCATTTGTACCAGCGGTGAAATTCATAGGCAATGTCGGTTCCCGAAAACCAGATAAAATCCGTCGCGGGAAAACGGGATTGCAGGGCCTTGACCGTGTCATAGGTGCGGACGGTTCCCAGATCACGTTCCAGATCGGTCACAAGAACGCGGGGATTGGTCACCAATTGGCGGCAATGGGCGATGCGGGTCGGCAGGTCGGGCAGGTTGCTTTTGTTTTTGAGCGGATTGCCAGGCGTCACCAGCCACCAGATAGCATCCAGCCCCAGATATTTCATGGCAATGTCCGAGGCATGAATATGACCGGCATGGGGCGGGTTAAACGTCCCCCCGAACAGCCCAACGCGCATCCCGCGCCATCGTTGCGAGTCATGAAGGGTTGGCGGAGTGAGAAGGGTGGGACGAGTCATTGTTGTTTATTATAAACAATCCGGAATATCTTGCCCAGAGCATGACGGGCTATCTTGTCAATTATTCGTCGCGAACTCTCTGACAATCAATTCAGTTTCTCACCAATATGACGAATACTTTCGTCAGTCAGGGCGGAGGCTTTTTGATCGGATAATTTCTGGGCGATGATTTCGGTTGTGGCCGAGATCGCGAGTTCGGCAGCGTAGCGGCGAATATCCTCGACTGCGCTGCGTTCCATTTGTTCAACACGGGTTTTCAACATGGATTCGCGGCGGGCCATGGTGTCATTGAAATCTTTTTCGGCTTGCGCGCGGATGTCTTCGGCCTGTTGTTTTGCTTTCGCAATGATGCGGTCGGCTTCGATAGAGGCGTTTTGCAAATTGGATTTATACTGGCTTAATAATTCTTCAGCTTCGATCTGTAATTTTTCGGCAGCCGAAATATCGTTGCGGATTTTGTCGATTTTTGCATCCAGAATACCCAATACAGATTTGCGTCCGAAAACGAATGCTAACACCACAAAAGCGGCAAAGGAAAAGACAAGCCACAAGGTCGGATCGTGGAGCAGCGGGTTCACAAAAGTTGAGATGGGGGCTTCTGCTGTATGTTCCATTTTTCTACCTTATGCCACTTTGCGTCCAAGGGTTTGACCGAGCGATTTGACAACGCTTTCTGCACCTGACTCAGATGCGGGGATGCCTGCAATTTTCTCGGCGGCCTGACTTGCCAAAGCGACAACGATTTCTTCCATATCAGTCATTGCTGTTTCTTTGGCAGCGTTAATTTTTTTCTCGGTCATCTCAACCTGTTGTTCGTAACGGGTTCTGAAATCAGTGAGTGCCGTTGATAATTTTACTTTTACAGCGTTTTCTGTTTCCGCAATTTGAATGCCGGCAGTATGACTTGCGGCCTTATAAGCTGCATTCACTTCGGCGTTCAGAAGTTCGGCTTCGGCAGAGAGAGCCTCTGCCTTTTGAATGTGGTTTGCAATATAAGAGGTGCGGGTTTCAATGGTTTTTCCCAAAGATGGAATAATCGATTTCCCAAAAAACAGATAGAGCAGGATAAAAAATGTGGCTAGCCAGAAAAGCTGGCTAGGCCATGAGGTAGGGTCGAATTGAGGAAGACCGCCCCCGCCGCTTTCATGCGCTTCCTCTGCCAAAGCCGGTGAGGCCATCAGCAGAACGCAGAGTAATGAAAGAGTCGTGGTGTGTATGTTGCGATACATGGTCGTCCTAATCAATTCGTCTGTTTTGACTACTTTGCGAAAACAAGGTAGAAAGCGATCAGCAGCGCGAAAATACCCAAAGCTTCGGTCACCGCAAAGGTAAACATGAATTTTTTGTCGAGCAATGGAGCTGCGCCCGGGTTACGGCCAATCGCTTCGTTATAAGCTGCGAAAATCTTACCAAGACCAAGTCCGATCCCTGCGAGTGGAAGAAGGGCGATTGCACCGGCCAAGAGTCTTACTGCTTCAGTTTCCATTTTTTTAGTTCCTTTTTAGTGGTTGTAATAAAGTTGAAGTGCTTAAATTCCATTCATCATCAGTGTTCGATTTCCATTGTATCTTTCAGATAGATACAAGTGAGAACCGCAAACACATACGCCTGAATAAAGGCAATGAAGAATTCGAAACCGATCATGACAATGTTAAAGGCAATCGGAAGAAGTGTTCCAAGCCATGCCAACCCGCCGACACTGGCGAACATGATGGCAAATCCGGCAATCACTTTCATCAGAACGTGACCGGCGACCATATTGGCGAACAGACGGACGGACAGGGTGATCGGACGGGAAATAAAGGAGACGATTTCAATCAATACAACGAGCCAGAGCAACCACATCGGAACCCCCGGTGGCACGAAGAGGCTGAAGAAATGCGTGCCGTGGCGCGCGATACCAATGATCAGAACCGTGAAAAATACCATCAGCGCAAGTCCGGCAGTCACCGCCAGATGGCTGGTATAGGTAAAGGAATACGGAATCATTCCGAGGAAGTTGCCGACCAGTACCATCACAAATAACGTAAAGACCAGCGGGAAATATTGCTTGGCCCCTGCGCCGATATTTTCGGTGATCAGATTGTCGATAAAATTATACAG
>DMIT01000034.1:0-2752 GCA_003452275.1 Rhodospirillaceae bacterium
TGACCTGCTCCCAAAGTTTAGTCCAGATTTGAGTAGAGTCTTTCATAGGTTATAGGGTTAAAGTTTGTGTTAAGCAAGAAGATGGCTGCGCGACCGTTAAGAGTCGGGCGCAGACAGCGTCTTGCGGGGGTATGATGTTGAGTTTTTGGTTTGAGTTTTTGCCTCCTATTCGTTGTACAAATTCCATGGGCGTTAGGTAGTTCAATGAGCTGTGTGGGCGGACATGATTGTAGTCCTGCCGCCAGTCTTCAATGATTGTCCGCGCCTCTGCAAGATTTCTGAACCAGTGCTCGCTCAGGCATTCATCGCGGATTTTATCGTTCAGACTCTCAGTGTAGCCGTTCTGCTGTGGCTTGCCGGGCTGGATGTAATGCCAGTCGATTTTGTGATCGTCCGCCCAGGACATCACAGCCGCACTGATTAACTCTGGCCCGTTGTCGGAGACAATCACCTTTGGTTTGCCACGTTTTTGCACAAGGGATTCCAGTTCCCGCACGACCCGCAGGCCCGGCATGGATGTGTCCGCCACCAGGGTCATGCATTCACGCGAACACTGATCCAGTACCCCCAGAACACGGAACCGTCTACCGTCTGTGAAGGCATCGCTCATAAAATCAAGGCTCCATATCTGATTGATACTGTCCGCCTTTGGCAGTGGTGCACGCGTTCCGGTAGCTTTCTTACGACCTTTTCTGCGCTTGACCATCAGGTTCTCCTCTTTGTATATCCGCCGGATTTTCTTGATGTTGCATATAAAACCCTCGCGTCGCAAAAACACCGCCAGCCGCCGGTATCCAAACCGTCTGCGCTCTGCGGCAAGGGTTTTAAGCCGCTCTCGCAGCTCCGTATCGGGAGAGCGCGTGAAACAGTAACGGACAAGAGCGCGACCTGCGCCCAGTATCCGGCACGCCCGTCGTTCGCTCACCCCATGCGTTTCTTTGATATACGCCACAGCTTCACGCTGGCCCTGTGGCGTCACCACTTTTTTGAGTTCACGTCCTTCAAGATCGCATTATCCAGCATCGCCTCGGCCAGCAGCTTCTTCAACTGGTTGTTCTCGGCCTCAAGCGCGCGGAGCTTCTTTGCGTCTGACACCTCCATCCCGCCATACTTCGCCTTCCACTTATAAAAGGTCGCAGGACTGATCCCGTGACGACGGCATAAATCTCCCGTCCCAGCCCCAGCCTCGGCTTCTTTCAATACTTTGATGATCTGTTCTTCACTAAATCTCTTCTTCATCGTCTGCTCTTTCTTCCCCTCGGGGATATTTATGTCTAGCAGACTC
The DNA here is from genome assembly GCA_003452275.1 of Rhodospirillaceae bacterium. Taxonomy (GTDB): domain Bacteria; phylum Pseudomonadota; class Alphaproteobacteria; order Micavibrionales; family Micavibrionaceae; genus UBA1573. The sequence goes on from DMIT01000034.1 coordinate 1,286, forward strand.
TATCAACTTTTGGACTAGTTTATGGGGAGCAGGTCAATTCGTCTATCCGGATACTGAATTAGGGGCTACAGAATTTTTCTCAAAAAGTTATCTGGCTGTTGATTTATTTTTCCTGATGAGTGGGCTGGTTATCGCGCGTTCTTATGAATCCAGGCTATTGTCCTGCGCAATGACGGTTAAAGATTTTTTCTGGATCAGGTTTATTCGTCTCTATCCCCTTTATATTGCGGGTTTATTCTTGGGCGTTGGGTATATTGTATTCAGATGGTTCATAAAACATGAGGACCCTTTTGATGCGTTTGATCTTGCGAGAGGATTGTTCTTGAATGGACTTTTTATTCCTGACTTTTTTGATGAAAAATTGATCTTCAGGATTAACCCTGCTGCTTGGTCATTATCGTTGGAATGGATCATCAATATTATCTATGCGGTCGTGGCGGTTAAATTCTCGAATCGTGTCCTGCTGTGTATTGCTGGAGGGGGCGCTGCCCTTATGATGATAATGGGCCTGCACGAGCAAACACTTGATTTGGGATGGTCATCTGAAAATTTTATCGGCGGCTTTGTCCGTATTCTTTATTCGTTTACGATGGGTATTTTGCTCTATCGTCTTATCCAGAGCAGAGGAATGCCTTTTAAAATCAACGCGCTTCTTCTTTTACCGGTCATCTTTATAGCGCTGATTATACCTATGTTATGCCCTGATTTCGGTCTGTATCTTTTTGGGCGTTTTGAAATATAGATGGTTGTGCTTTTTTGCGGCAGTGCTTTTATTAGAAGTGATCTTGTATTCTTATCTATGGGACGTTCAGCCTTTGGTGAATATCGCAGAGGTAACAGGCATAGATTTTATGGACTCGGATCAAGTTGGCAATTTGCTGGGGCATTTCTTCTCTGCAAGAGGCAACAAGCTTTATATCTATTTTATGTTAGGCAGTTTATTTTATCTGTTCAGATATAATATCCCGCTGAATAAGCTGTTGTTTGTTGTCTCCATTGCTGTTTGTACGGTCGGTGCATTCATGGATTTAAGCCATATTTCCTCGGGACTTCGGTTTATCGCCTTTTCACCTTTTCTGGTTTATATAACTGTGTATGTCGGGTTTTTAAAGATTCCGTCTATCCCTTTATATAATCGGGGCGATTATTCTTACGGAATTTATTTATACGGGTTTCCCATCCAGCAGGCTTTGATCGTCATCTTTCCATTTCTGACATCGCCTCTGGTTCATTTTGCATTTTCAATGGTTTTTGTAACGGCCATCGCCATGCTGTCTTGGCATTATGTTGAGAAACCCGTACTGAAATTGCGTAAGAAATTCAGCTTTACGGCCAGAAAATCCGAAATTCCTGTCGGCACGTCAATTGCGCCGGCTATGGCGTCGTAAAGGCAATCAAATCCGCATTTGTCAGGACTCCCGGGTTAAAAAATGCGACCCGTGGAACATATCCATGCGCGCAGTAAGC
>DMIT01000034.1:2781-17798 GCA_003452275.1 Rhodospirillaceae bacterium
CATGCGATTCCGATTTTTCCATCCAGATTTAAATATCCCGCTATTTTATTAACGGTTCCCCATCCTCTGACAAACGTACCTGCGGGTGTTTGGGTCGTTTTAAAATAAACACTCCCATCCGGCTTTACGCCACCAATGTAAGATGGGGTGGAATCTGTACCGACCGTGAAGAACTCTTCTAATCGGGAGGCACTTAATTCCAGATAAAATCCGAAGCCGCCACCCGCCATAAAATCGGGAAAATTATCGGTTCCCATATTGGTATAGGAAGCCGTGCGGTCAAACCACGATCTAAAGCTTGTGGTTGTGGTTTCAAGTGGAGCGCCGATAACATTGCCGTTTTCGATTTGTGCAAAATCAATGGCAAAACTATCGTTATTTTTGCCGATACGGAATCCAATGGTCGGGTTTGCCAGATTGGCGGTCGGAATGTTAACGCGCCCCCATGAGGACGTTGTTGTCACATTTGCCCATGTTGCGCCACCATCCATGGTCAGTTCAAGTGTACCTGTCCCCGATAATCTTTTAACAAAGGCAGAACAAAACAAATTGGTGGCGGCCAGGGTAATGGGTTGCATAATGGTTGCATTGTCTGCGGTAGCGGTGATGCCGGATGCCGAATTGCTTACTCCTAAAATACCGGTTTGGTTTTTGGAAGCTGTGATATTGGTTTTTATCCAAACACTGTTGGTTAAATCCCTGTTCCACAGAACGTAGTTATATCGCTCTTGTAACCCCCATAATCCTAAATCAGTTCTTTTCAGCCGGTTAGCAGGGTTTAGAACATATGACCCGTCTTTTTTTAAATCCAGTCTGGCAGTATAATTGATATAGGGTCGATAAAAATTGTTATTGTTATACGGGTCTGTAAAATCTTGAACAGCTCCTTTGTAGATTTCTTTTGCGAAATCCATATCATAAAGGGAAAGGGACGTGATTGTCCTGATAGAAGCAGGTTTCTTGAATTTCCTGTTTTTGTTTATTCCGGAAAGGCCGAGCATGAAATATTCCTTTGTTTTTTTGATGATGGCAAAATAAAAAGGCCGCCCTGCAAGGGCGGCGTGAAAAAGACAAAATTATAGATTTAAGAATTAATTCCTATATTATATTGAGCTGTTTGTCAAATAAAAATTGTTGCTGGTCTAGAAAACCAGATAATGCTACTGGTTTGATATAACAAAAGGTAGTGAATGAATATGCAAAAAGGCTCGAAAGCATTTTTTTATCTGATAATCATGGAAATTCTCTCACTCACTATTCTGGGGCGCGCTGCCCGAGCAGAAGCCCCGTTTTGTACGCAATCCCTGACCTCTACCCCGCAATGCTATTATGATGATGCGGATATATGCCGTAAAGAAGCTGGTGTGATTGGTGGTAATTGTGTCGTCAATGAAGCGGCGACTGCATTGCCTCAAGGTTATGGAAATTATTGTCTGGTTATCACTGCGACAACTGTCCAATGTCTTTATCTGGATTATAACAGTTGCAATCAGGATGCCTTACGTCAAAATGGCATTTGTATGCGGAATTATACAAAACCCGAACCCCTTCCTTCTTATGAGTATCAAGGCCAAGATGCCTATCAAACATTTTAGGGAATTGACGAGGGCAAATTCTTGATATTTCTAAGAAATACAAGCTTTATAGTATACAAGATAAGAAATTATCTCTATGAAACTGAGACATTAATTATATTTTATAAATTCTGCGAATGGAACTGAATATGTTTTGCAATGTTTCGAATGATCTTCGTCGTTTATTTACCTGTGCAATTGTTGCGATCAGTTTGTCCGGTAGTTTATCTGGATGTGCTTCGACCTCAGTTGACTTACCGCCTGCTCCAGAAGGCGTGATGCCGATTGCTGATTTGGCGCGGAACTTGCCGCCTTACCGTATCCAGATCGGGGATCAGTTGGATTTGCGTTTTATTCTGAACCCGGAACTCAATGAAAGTGTCGTCGTCCGCCCTGACGGGATGATTTCAACCTCTGTGGTTCAAGATGTCATGGCATATGGTGTTACACCGGCCGAATTAAAATCCTCTTTGATCGCAAGTTATAAATCCCAGTTAACCAAGCCAGAGTTAAGGGTTGTTGTCAAAAACTTCGCTCCGACGAAAGTCTATGTATTGGGCGAGGTGAATAACCCGGGTGAGATGGTCTCCGTCGGCCCAACTCTTTCTCTGACACAGGCTCTTGCCAAAGCCGGGGGAATGAAGGATTCGGCAGAAACCAGACAGATCATTATTTTAAGACGTGGTGCAGGGGAACAACCTGTTCTGTATGGGGCTAACTTTGACAGCATCTCATCTGGAAAGCGAGCGATGGCTGATATTCGCTTGGCTCCGTATGATGTTGTCTTTGTCTCTCGCTCCGCGATTGCGGAAGCAAACAAAGTATATAATCAATACTTTAAAAACTTCATTGCCCCATCAATCGGCGCAAGTTATAGCATCGGCAACAAAAACTAATCATAAGGTTATTCTGTAACATGGAAATCGAAATCAATTCACGTTCGCTTCTGACTGTTCTGTTTCGTCATAAGTTAAGGTTCTTGGCTGTCTTCGGATTGATCTTTCTGATCGGGCTCGCTTATGCCTCCAGCCGCGAAAGAACCTATGAAGCACATGGTAGTTTTGTTGTTAAATTTGGAGAGGGCGGACGTCCGGCTATCAATTCGCCAGAGGAAAAGACACCCCAGATGAATATCAATGACAGCAAAGAGATTATCCAGTCCTATGTCAAGATTATGAGTAGCGCAGAATTGTTGCGGAATGTTTTGAAAACTGTGGGCATTGCCAAAGTATATCCTGATCTTGCCGAAGACACAAAAGACCAATCCGTATTGGAACAAATTGCGGCTCTTCAGTTGGCGAAAAGTCTGGTGATCGTTACCGATAGCAAAAGTAACGTGATCGAAGTTGCGGTCAGACACAAAGATCCTGTCATTGCCTCTGAACTGGCTAACCAATTGATGGATCAGTTTCTGACCCGTCAAATTCAAGTTTATAATACGCCGCAAACAGACTTTTTGAAACAGCAAGTTGTCGATATTAAAGGTCAACTGGATAAATCACAGCAAGAATTCTTTGATTTCAAAAAGAGCCTCGAGATCAATGATATCGATCAGGAAATGGCCCAATTGCTTCAAGAGAAAAGAGATATTTCGGGTATGGCGTTTGAATCCGTCACAACTGCGCAGACGACATTATCGGCGATGGAAGCAAAAGCAGCAGATTTACGCTCTACCTATAAAGAGGGAAGCTCTGTTCTGAAAAAAATGGATGAAGGTATTGCGCAGGCGCGTGAGCAATTAGAGATGAGAAAATCTGAACTGGATTCGATGAATGCCCCTGATAGCCCATTGGCAGTGCGCGTGCAGAAAATCAACGAGAGGCTAGCCTTCCTTGAACAGCAACGTGGTCGCTACAATGAATTGAAACAACGCGTCCAAATGGATGAAGATAATTATAAATATTATCAGCAACGTGGTGAAGAAGCCCGGGTGAACAGTGTTCTGAACCAAGAAAATATTACGCGTATTACCATTGTCGATCACCCGACTGTTCCGTTGAAATCCCTGCCAATGCGTCGTCTTCTGATTATGATGGCGGTTATGATGTTTGCGGGTTTTGCGGGGTTGGTCGTTGTCACTTTCTCTGAACTGCTGGATGAGCGTTTTTCAACTCCGGAGCAATTGAAGGCCAGTTTCAAACTTCCTGTTCTGACAACATTCAATAGCGTAAAAAATGGATCGCAAAATGGATAGTAGCTCTTTTAACATTTCATACTCTCCGGTTCCGAGGTCTATGTATCTTGGAAAGGAAAGATCTTTCGCGCCATCACATGTTGCGGACATCGTCATTGCGGTAGAGAATAATCCCGATCGCTGCCAGATTATATCATTGACCAGTTCGTATGAGGGGGAGGGGTGTGCTGAAATTGCTTTTGAAATGGCCGCTGCCTTATCCTCGTCGGGAAAGCGCGTTTTGATTGTAGATGCGGAATCCAATGATACAGGGGTCTACAGAGAATTCCGTTATAGAATCCCAGCTTCAATGAGTTCGTTGCTACAGGACATTTCGTCTCATACTTATACCGTTCTTCATTTAGAAAAGACAAATGTTTTCTATTGTTGTTTCTGTAAGAGCGGTGAAGAGAAAAAGACTGTTTATCATTCTGAACGATTGGCGTCATTCTTCGTTTCTTTAAGAGGCGCGTTTGATTATGTTTTGCTTGTTTCGGAGCCAACGGCGGCGCTTTCCATTGCCAGCGCAGCTCAAATTTCGGATGCTTCGATTGTTATTGTCGAGGCAGAAAGAACCCGTAGGCCTGTCGTTGCCCAGTTGATTGAGAATATTAAGTTGAATGGTGGTAAGATTCTGGGACTTGTCTTGAATAAACGTCCGCTTTATATCCCTCCGGCTTTATACAGATGCCTTTATAAATAAGCTTGTAGATTCGCTTGAATCTTTGCAAATGCTAAAATTTGGGCGAATTTTTTTATATATACTCATACATATAAGCAAAAGATGACTGAAAATATTCTCGTAACAGGCGGAGCAGGTTATATCGGCTCCCATGTGTGTAAGGCCCTCCATCAACATGGCTATACGCCGGTGGTATTTGACAACTTGTGTTCCGGTAACAAGGAAGCGGTGAAATGGGGGCCGTTTATTCACGGCGATATCCGCGATAGGGAGGCTCTATCGAAAGTCATTCAGGACTATAAGCCAAAAGCCATTATGCATTTTGCGGCACTTATTCAGGTCGGAGAGTCTGTTTCCAATCCATCCATTTATTACCACAATAATGTTTACGGGTCTTTTTGTTTATTAGAGGAAGCCCGTCAACATGGTATAAAACATATGGTGTTTTCCAGCACAGCGGCAGTTTACGGGTTGCCGGATGTATCACCGATTGCCGAGGGTACTCCGAAAGATCCTATTAATCCGTATGGTCGAACCAAGTTGATGATGGAGGATATGATCCGTGATTATTCTCAAGCCTATGGTCTGGGTTTTGCCATCTTGCGCTATTTTAATGCGGCGGGGGCTGATCCAGAGGGAGAGACAGGGACGGCATATAAAGTGGACAGCCATATCATCCCTCTCTTGATGCGGGTGGCGAGTAACCTGATGGATCAAATCAAGATATTTGGGACTGATTATGCAACTCCTGACGGAACTGCCATTCGTGATTATATCCATGTGACCGATTTAGCAGAGGCGCATATCCTTGCATTGGAACATATTCTGGCCGGCAAAGAAAACGTCACCCTCAATATTGGAACAAATTCAGGTAAATCCGTTCTGGATGTTGTGAATATTGCCCGATCTGTAACTGGGCACGATATTCCTGCATTGATTACGGATCGCAGGGAAGGTGATCCGCCGATACTGGTTGCAGATGCCCGCGATGCAGGGCGTATCCTGAACTGGGTTCCGTGTTATTCCGATCTGGAAACGATTATAAAAACTGCGTGGCTTTGGCGACAAAAACAAAATCATAAAATGTAATAAGGTTTGAAATATGCGAGTTGGTCTAAGAAGAGCAGTCCTTTTAACATCAGATATCACCGCGATGTTGTTTACAACCTTCGTAACATACGCGCTGAACATGAAATCATGGTCATCATATTCAAGTGATGATGCGGTAAAAATGATATTGGTGCAGTTTATTTTGACTGTAACGATGCTGGGCTATTTTTCGAATAAGGGCCATTATTCATGGAGAAACCCATGGTGGCAGCAAGTTCGTCAGACGATGAGAACCTGTTTTATTTTTGTACTGATTTCACTATTGGTTAATCTTATCACTCTTTCGAATGTCAGCGGTTTCTTATGGCTTGTTTTATATTGGGGGTTAGGGGCTTTCTCTATGCTCAGCTTCCGCTGGATCGGCCGTAGCTTTTTAATGTCGCTGAAACATTGGGATATTCCGACGATATTGGTTGGTGGTTCCGTCAACATGATGGAAACCATCTATGCCCTGCGATCCGAGGCGTATCTTCGCTATGACATCAAGGAAGTTGTCCTGACAGATTATACAGATGAGAATATTCAACAACTGAAAGAATCGCATGGCAACTTGAATATTCGCTCTGAACTGAACGATGTCGACCCTTATTCTATGGTTATTCTATGTCTGGATGAATTCTCCGATAGTTTTATCAGGGAAGTGTCTGAGAAGGTTCGTCGTTCGGGGGCAAGATTCGCAATTGTTCCGCCAACAAACGGCTTCTCTTTATATGGTCTGCAAACGCAATTCTTTTTTGGGCACAAAATTGTATTGCTGGAATCCCGTATCCGTCTACAAACAGCGACAGGCCGCACATTAAAATATTTGACAGATAAAATCGGCGCATTTCTTGCTATTTTGTTGCTGTCACCTTTATTTATCATGTTGGCTCTGCGCGTCAGACAAGATGGTGGCTCGGCATTCTATTCGCAGACACGCATCGGTAAGAATGGTAAACCGTTTAAATGCTGGAAATTCCGTAGCATGATTGTGAATGCAGATGAGGTTCTGAAAACATATCTTGCAGACAATCCTGAAGCGGCAGAAGAATATAAGAGAGATTTTAAACTCAAGAATGATCCACGGATCACGCCTGTGGGCCATTTGTTGAGAAAGTCCAGTCTGGACGAAATACCCCAATTCTTCAATGTCTTGAAAGGCGATATGAGTCTGGTAGGGCCGCGTCCAGTGGTTGAGAAAGAAACAGAATACTACGAAGATAAATTATCTTATTATTTGTCCGTCAAACCCGGAGTAACAGGTTTATGGCAGGTCAGCGGACGTAACGACATTACTTATCAAAAGCGTGTTGAATTGGATGTATGGTATGTCGAAAATTGGTCACTGTGGAACGATATAGTGATCTTTTTTAAAACGGTATATGTTGTCTTGGCTAGAAAAGGTGCTTATTAAGCATGAATTCCGCTTCCCAATCGGGCGGGGATAAACCAAAATCATTTATAAACCGGTTGCAGTTCAGTCTGGAGTTTAACGGACGCTGGGCCTTTTGTGCATATAGATCGGATGTGACAGGAATAATGCGGCATCCGGATTGGGGTACGAAGCAGCTTATGATCTTTTGCGCGTAATGATACCATGATGTCTCTCCTGCGCAGCAAAGATGATAAAGCCCATGACCGCTTTCTTGCTGAATAGCATGGTAGGTTGATTCTGCCAGAAATCTTGCTGATGTCGGCGCGCCAATCTGGTTGGATATGACTTTTATTTCATCTTTGACCTTAGCCATCTGGATTATTTGAGTGATAAAATTTTTATGGCCTGCACCGTACACCCATGATGTGCGGAATATCAAATGTTGGCAACCACTCTCGATAATATATTGTTCACCTTCCCATTTTGATTGTCCGTAAATATTCATCGGGTGGGGAAGGTCGCGTTCATTCCACGGGCGATTACCTGTTCCATCGAAAACATAATCGGTGGAATAATGAACGAGACGAATATTATTTTCCTTTGCGAGTTTTGCCATCAATCGTGGAGCATATGTGTTCACGGCGAATGCGCGTTCTGATTCTGTTTCTGCGCCATCAACATTCGTATAGGCAGCCGCATTTATTATAATATCAGGCAGAGTCGAGATGATAATGTTTCTTAATTGCACATCATCTGTGATGTCGATATCGGGCGATATCAAGGAATGAGATGCTGGCAAAGCGTTCATAAGTGCGCTTCCGAGCTGACCACGATGTCCAAAAAGCAGGATTCTCATAGATAGGTAGATATTCCTTTGTCTGTAAAATAAATCTGATAGACTTCTATCATCATTGGACAAATTCTGTCAAAATGCCTTTATCGCGTATCATCAACTCAAATTGAAATAGGATATATGATGGATTACGACATCATCATTATTGGAGCTGGCCCCGCCGGATTAAGTTTTGCAAAATTATTATCGGCAACAAAACTGAAAGTGCTTATTGTCGAAAAGCAGGATGAAAAATCACTGGCCAACCCGCCCTATGATGGGCGTGAAATTGCGCTGACGCATCATTCCTATAACATCATGTCGCAAACGGGCATGTGGAATAAGATCCCTGCGAAATCCATTTCTTTGATTAAAGATGCCAAAGTTTTAAATGGCAATTTGAATGACCCGCTCTTTTTCGACCACCGGAAATCAGGCAAAGAAAATCTGGGCTATATGATTTCCAACCATTTGATCCGCAAAGCGGCGTATGAGGTGGTAAAGCCTTTGAAAAATGTCACCCTGATGACGGGGGTCGAAGTCGCCGATGTCAGAACGGACGATCATTGCGGCGAGGTCACGCTGAAAGGCGGTCAGAAAATAACCGCAAAACTGGTTGTTGCGGCAGATAGCCGTTTTTCGGCCACCCGCCGCATGATGGGCATTCCGACCGCTATGCGTGATTTCGGGCGGGTATGTATCGTCTGTCGCATGGCACTTGACCGCGACCATGACGAAACGGCCTATGAATGTTTCTTCTATGACCGCACCATGGCGGTGCTGCCATTGAATGGGCGTTATTGCTCGGTGGTTTTGACCATTGCTTCCGAACATGCGGATGATATTTTGAAAATGTCACCTGCCGCATTCGGGCGCGACATGACAAAACGCATGGAAGGGCAGTTCGGCAACATGACACTGGATACCGAATTATTCCCTTATCCGTTGATAGGCACCTATGCGGATCGTTTTTATGCGAACCGTTATGCCTTGATGGGGGATGCAGCGGTCGGAATGCATCCGGTGACGGCCCATGGTTTTAATTTCGGCCTGCGCGGAGCGGATGTGCTGGCGCATGAGATTCAAGCAGCCTGTGATCTGGGGCTGAATTTTGCGGCGCGTGATGTCCTGCAACGTTACAGCGATGCCCATCGCAAAGCCACATGGGCGATGTATATGGGCACCAATACGTTGGTGGCTCTTTATACCAAAACCACGCCGCTGGCAAAACTGGCGCGAAAATCCCTGTTGATGCTGGGGCAACATCTGCCGCCCGCAAAACGTATCATCATGAATCAATTGACAGAGGCGCGGGGGTAATATGAAGACTTTTACCAAACTGACTGAACCTGAAATTCTGGCACTGGCGATCACCAGCGAAGAAGAAGATTCGCAAATTTATTTAAGCTTTGCCAACAGGTTGCGCGCCGACTATCCATCCACCGCACAAATGTTCGAAGACATGGCGGCGGAAGAGCAGACGCATAAAAATATGTTGCTGTCTCTGTTCAAAAAGCGTTTTGGTGACCGCTTGCCCTATATCACACGCCAAGACGTGCGCGGATTTATGAAACGCAACCCTATCTGGCTCATGGAAAATATGCGTATCGAAGAGGTACGCCAACAAGCCGAAATGATGGAGGTCGAGGCATCGACTTTCTATTCCAAAGCCGCATTGATGGCGCAGGATGTCGAAGTACGCAAATTGCTGGGTGATCTGGCAATCGCCGAACAAGGGCACGAAGCCAAAGCCATCGAAATTGAAAAAAAGAATCTATCCGAAGATGATAAGGTGACAGAGGCCGAAGTTTCGAAACGTCTTTTTGTGCTTCAGGTCGTCCAACCGGGATTGGCGGGGTTGATCGACGGGTCTGTCTCCACACTCGCCCCGATTTTTGCGGCGGCTTTTGCTACCCATAATTCGCATGATGCTTTTCTGGTCGGTATGGCAGCGTCCATCGGCGCGGGGATCAGCATGGGAATAACAGAGGCCATGTCTGACGACGGCGCAATCACAGGCCGCGGCAACCCATGGACTCGCGGCATCGTCTGCGGCCTGATGACCGCCATCGGCGGTTTAGGGCATACTCTGCCGTACCTCATAACAGATTTCTGGACGGCAACCATTGTTGCGGCCATCGTCGTGGCCCTAGAACTCGCCGCCATTTCATGGATTCGCTGGAAATATATGGAAACGCCGATTGTGTCGGCGCTCGTTCAGGTGGTCTTTGGTGGGGCATTGGTGTTGCTGGTTGGTATTTTGATCGGGAATGCGTAGTTTATTTTCGAAAATGAACTGATAGACCTAGATATCTATATAAATAGATGGATTATTTGGCTGCAAACGCCAAGCGTGCCATCACATCCTCACGTCCCAAAATCTCAATCGCGTGGAAGAGGGAGGGGGAAGATGTCGTGCCGGTCAGGGCCGCGCGTAATGGCATCATGACTTTACCCAGTTTCAGGCCACTTGCTTCAGCAAAGGCTTTGCACATATTTTCAATACCTGCGGCTGTGAAATCATTTAGTTTTCTCAATTCTTCGGAAATCTTGGACACAACGGCCTTGCCATCATTGTCCAACAGGGCAGCGGCTTTTTCATCAAAGCTGTAATCGCCGGTCATCCAGTAAATGCGGGCATCGTCCGCCAATCCGACTAAAGTTTTGGCGCGGGATTTCAATTCATCCATAGCCGCCAGCATATTTTTTTCGGCATGGGGTGACAGGGCATCGCCTCGCTTTTTCAAAATATCCATGGTCAGGTCAACAAGGCGTTGATTGTCTGCAATCTTCAAATAATGCGCATTCACGAAATTGAGTTTATCAAAATCAAAGCGGGCAGGACTTTTGCCAATGCCGTCGAGAGAGAACCATTCAATAGCCTGTTCAGTCGAAATAATTTCATCATCGCCATGTGACCAGCAGAGGCGTAACAGGTAATTGCGCATGGCCTCCGGCAAATAGCCCAGATCGCGATATTCTTCGACGCCAGTTGCGCCGTGGCGTTTGGACAATTTGGCCCCGTCCGGCCCCAGAATAAGCGGCAGGTGTGCGTAGACAGGAATATCCCATCCCATGGCCTCGTAAATCACATTCTGGCGGAATGTGTTGTTCAAATGATCGTCGCCGCGAATGACATGGGTCACGCCCATATCATGGTCATCGACCACCACCGCCAGCATATAGGTGGCGACACCATCGGAACGCAGGATGATGAAATCGTCCAGTTGTTCGGCGGCTACTTTGACCTCCCCCTGAACTTCGTCATGCACGATGCGTTCGCCAGTCAGCGGGGCTTTGATACGAATGACGGGTTTGGCTCCTGCGGGAGGAGTAGCCGTACTGTCGCGCCAGCGGCGATCATAAAATGTAATGCGGCCCGCGGCTTTGGCCTCTTCGCGCATCACGTCCAATTCTTCGGGGGTGCAGTAACAATAATAGGCTTCACCGCGCTTGACCAGTTCATGCGCAATTTCGGCGTGTCTCGCGCCACATGCATATTGGGAAATGATATCGCCATCCCAATCGATCCCCAGCCATTTCAGGCCGTTGATGATGGCTTCCACCGCGGCCTCGGAATGGCGGGCGCGGTCAGTGTCTTCGATCCGAAAGCGCATTTTGCCGTGATGATGTTTGGCAAACAGCCAGTTGAACAGGCCGGTACGCGCAGTACCGATATGCATGAATCCGGTGGGTGAAGGTGGAAAACGGGTTACAATTGTCATGGGTTATTGGTATTCAATCCTATCACCCCTGACAAGTGGTTTTTATGAAATTTGACGTGTTTTCGACATTTCAGGAATTTTTTCTAGGGTTCCTATCGGGCCAGCGGGCCAACCTGCTGGTGTGGGTGCCTGTTTTTCTGGGGCTGGGTTCGGCGCTGTATTTCGGTTTATTATATGAACCATCCATCCCGACGGTGTGCGGGTTGCTGTCGGGCAATATTGTTTTGTTTGTGTCCTTGTTCAGGCTGTATCACCGTGAAGCGGATTCGTTTCTGGTCATGTTGTCCTTTATTCTATCGGCCTGCCTGTTATGCGCGACCATCGGATTTTCAGCGGCGCAATTGAAAACCGTGATGGTGAAAGCGCCGATGATCGCAAGCGAAACGCGACCGGTGATGGTTGAGGCCGTCGTCGATCATCGCGAAGATCAGGAAGGCAAAAAAGGAACCTTGTTCTTTTTATCCGCTGTCAAAATCGAACATTGGGCGGTTGACGATACCCCCGCCAAGATCCGTATCACCGTCAAACAGAAAAATGATGCGGCGGCAGGGGACAGGGTCAGGTTTCTGGCAAAGCTGACCCCGCTATCACCGCCGGTCGCGCCACAGGCCTATGACTTTGCGCGGCATTATTATTTCGAGGGGATCGGCGCGCTGGGCTATGCCCTCTCAGGGATCACGATCATCGAAAAAGCCGATAGTGATCTCATCAGTCTTGAAAAATTACGGACGTCGATTTCCACCCATATCAAAACCGTCGTGCCGGAGCGCGAGGCAGGGATTGCCGCTGCCCTGATGACGGGTGAACGGGCGGCGATCAGCGATGAAGACTGGAACGCGTTGCGTGCCTCGGGTCTTGCGCATATTATCTCGATCTCCGGTTTGCATGTGGCGATGGTGGCGGCCCCTGTGTTCTTTCTGGTGCGGTTATTTCTGGCGATGATTCCGCTGATGGCCCTGCGTTATCCGATTAAAAAAATTGCCGCCGCCGCCGCTTTACTGGTGTGCTGTTTATATGTGGGACTGGTTGTTCCTTCTGTGCCGACCACACGTTCGTTATTGATGACGGGTGTGGCGCTGATGGCGATCATGCTTGACCGTTCGCCGTTTTCTCTGCGCCTTGTCGGGTTTTCGGCGATACTGGTGTTGCTGGTCTCCCCCGAAAGTATCTGGAGCGTCAGTTTCCAAATGTCTTTCGGGGCGGTCGCGGCCTTAGTCGCGATGGCCGAGGCCACGCGCCCGTATCTTGCGGGGGTTTATGCCGATGCAGGATGGATCAAACGCGGGATCTTATTCGTTGCGGGAACATTATTGACGTCAACGGTGGCCAGCCTTGCGACCGCGCCATATTCCCTTTATCATTTTCAGCAGGTAGCCAGTTACAGTGTGCTGGCGAATGCGTTGGCTGTGCCTATCTCGGGTATTCTGATTATGCCGATGGTGATTATCTCTTATGCGCTGCTGCCGTTTGGGGCAGCGGACTGGTCATTGAGGTTGCTCGGGCTGGGGGTTGACTGGCTGCTGGATATCGCGCGCTGGACACAGGGTCTATCGGGTTCGGTTATCACCACACCCGCCATGACCGATACTTTCCTCATCATGATGTCTGTGACGGGATTGATGCTGATTTTGTTTCAGGGCTATGGCAGAATTCTGGCAGCCATTCCGTTTGCCGTGGCCTTAGTCTCGGTGATGATGGCGGATCGGCCGGATGTGATGGTTTCCGATGACGGGATGGTGATGGCGGTCAAAGATAATCGCCATGTCTATGTGTCATCCACCCGCAAGAATAAATTTGCATCGGAAACATGGCTGAAACGATGGGACAAGACCGATGCCGATGTCTTACCCTTCCCGCGGCAGGGCGCGGTGAGTCTGGAAAACGGGGGCATGATTGCCTGTGACCCGTCAGCCTGTCGCATTGATATGAAAGGCACAAAAATCTCGTTCGGTGATGGTGTCTATGAACTGGAACAGGATTGCCAATGGGCCGATATGATTATAAGTGACATGCGGTTGCCGAAAAATCTATGCGGGAATCAGGTGATCCGCCAATTCGGCTATTATGATTTTAAAAATAACGGTGCCCTCTCGATTTTTACGGGGCAGCGACCTAAGATCAATCAGGTCGGCGATGACAGGGGCATCAGGCCGTGGAGCCGGACGTATAAGATTTACAAACCAACAGCAAATAAAGGATTATAAAATGTTCAAGATAATATTAGCGATGGCTGCAATGATGTGTTTTGCCAATGGGGCATTCGCCGCTGTGGATTCGCATAATGTCGATTATAAGACTGCGGACGGGAAGGAAATGCAGGGTTATGTGGCGTTCAGTGACAGCGCGGCGCCGGCAAAGGGGACAATTATCATTGTGCCGGACTGGATGGGGGTTAGCCCGTTTTATCAGGATAAGGCAAATCAATTGGCTGGCGAAGGCTATACTGTGTTTGTGGCCGATGTGTATGGAAAAAATATTCGCCCTGCGGATCAAAAAGAGGCGGGGCAACTGGCAACGACATACAAAAGTGACCGCCCATTGCTGCGTTCGCATATTCAGGCAGCCTATGACTACGTACGTGGCCTTCAACAAGCTGAGGGGAAAAAGATCGTGGTGATGGGGTATTGTTTCGGTGGAACAACCGCACTGGAACTTGCGCGGAACGGGGCAGAGCTGGCAGGAGTGGTCAGTTTCCATGGCGGGTTATCAAACCCGACACCTGAAAATGCCAAAAATATAAAGGCACCGGTTCTGGTTCTGCATGGCGCGGATGACCCGATGGTTCCCCCTTCAGAGGTCAAAGCATTCGAAGAGGAAATGAAAGCTGCCAATGTCGATATGCAGTTTATACCCTATCCCGGAGCTGTTCATGCCTTTACCAATCCGGCAGCCGGCAATGACAATAGCAAAGGGGCCGCCTATAATGCCGAAGCGGATAAAGCTTCGTGGGTTGTGTTTGAAAAATTCCTTGGGAAGGTCTTTCAATAAATTCCCCCAATAAAAAAACCCCTTGGAAATCTCCAAGGGGTTTTTCTTAGGCCGCCTTTTGGGCGGGGGGAACGGATTTTAATTCCTGTTGCGCGCTGGTATAAACGGCGGGTGAAGCGCAGGCCGATAAATCGGCGTAGGATACGATACCTACCAATCTTTTGGCGTGATTGACGACGGGAAAACGCGAAACTTGCATCTCTGCCATATTTTTGCAGATTTCATCCGCGGTCTGGTCTTCATAACAATAATAGAGTTTCTGGTTCATGCAGTCGCGGACGGTGCAGGACGAGGCATCCTTACCCATAGCAACGGCATTGATGGCGATGTCGCGGTCGGTGATGGTGCCGATCATTTTATCATTTTCGGCAACAGGCAAAAAACCGATGTCTTTGGCCTTCATCATTTGCGCAGCTTCCTGAATGGACGCATCAGGGGCAATCCATTGAAATTTCGGTGACATAATGTCTTTGATAAGCGGTGTTGCCATAGCGGCCTCCTCGGTTCGGGTTTGGTTTATGATATTGGTGTGTGGAACACTCTACCCACCTAAGGCGGATTCAAAACTTATCAAGGGAT
>DMIT01000148.1:0-3599 GCA_003452275.1 Rhodospirillaceae bacterium
AGTGTCCCAACTGGACGCTATCGACTTCTACGCGGCCCATCTGTCCGCCGCGCGCAAGCGTCCCGATATGTTCCAACTCGTCTCTCTTGTCCCCCGCGATGTTTAGCAAACACGGGTAGGAAGGAGATCCGAACGGTGTGCAATAGGCACGAAATCTGGAATTGAGGAAGATATTTTCATTGCGTTCATTCACCACCAATCGGGCGCCGCGACTGGCTTCCAATACTTCGCGCATCAGCTTGCGGTCTTTTTTGCCCTGACCATAGGTCTTGTAAAAAAGATAAAGGGCGATAGCCGCGGGCGGAAGCAGGCAGAGGAGATATAACGACATGATGACAATAGAATGGCAGAAAACGGGATGTTTGGCTAGGGTCTATCGGGGGCTATCTTGAGGCATTTACTTGATTTTGCCTTTTTTCTTGTAAACATAGGAAATGATCTCGGCGACGGCCTTGTACATTTCCACCGGGATGGGCTGGTCGATCTCGACCGTATCAAATAATGATCTGGCCAGCGGTTTGTTTTCAAACAGGATGATGTCATGTTCTGTGGCAATTTCACGAATGCGCATGGCGACATTATCCACCCCTTTGGCAATCACAATCGGGGCGTCCGACACTTCCGTGTCATATTTGAGGGCGATGGAATAGTGGGTCGGGTTGGTGATGACCACGTCGGCTTTCGGGACGTTCTGCATCATGCGTTGACGCGCTTTTTCCATGCGTAGTTGTTTGAGTTTGCCTTTGATGAACGGGTCGCCCTCGGTCTGTTTATATTCGTCCTTGACCTCTTGTTTGGTCATGCGCATCTGTTTCATGAATTCCCAGCGCTGATATAAAAAGTCACTGAGGGCAATGGCGAGTAGCGCGATCAAAATCCCGATCAGCATGCGGATAGCCAGGGATTTGGTTTCGATCAGGATATCAAAAGGCGATGTGTCGATGCTATGTTCGATATGGTTCAAATAGGGCGCAACGAGCGAGAATCCCACGGCCCCGATAGCGGTCATTTTGAGCAGGCCTTTTAAAAATTCCACCACCGATTTCATCGAAAATAATCGCCCAAATCCTTTGATGATCGAAATCTTGCTGGGGTCGGGTTTTAAAACATCGGGGGCGAGTAATAAACCTATCTGCATCGTCGGCCCTAAAATTGCGGCAAAGATCAGGACAATGAAAAAAATAAATGTTCCCTTGAGGGTGATGAGCGTTGTTGTGGCCAGAAGTCCTTCGATATCTGCTGATCCCATGGTGAATTCATGGGCATGTTCTAAAAACGCTTTTAGCTCGGTTGTAAAATAGGCAAACATCGACGGGGTAGCGGTCCCGATCAGCAAAGTTGCGGCAAGGAACATCATCCATGTGCTCAGGTCGCGGGACTGCGCGACCTGCCCACGCTTTCGCGCCTCTTCCAGTTTCTTGGCAGAGGGGTCTTCGGTTTTCGAGGCGTCGTCATCTTTGTCGTCGTCTGACATATCGGTTTACTTGCAAAGGTTGGGCCGGAAAATATCCCTGATAAAGATCCCTGTTAAGATCAAGGGCCACACTGGTGAGAGTGTAGCCCTTAATTGAAAAATTTGTCATGTCGAAAATGCGTTTAAGCGCGGATTTTCTGAAGAATTTTGCTCCAGATCGGCATTTCCGCCATATGTTGTTCCATGGCTATTTCTTCCTGACGGGCATTTTCGTTTTCGGCTTGACGGCGCAGACGTTCTTCCATTTGTTTCTGGCGGGCGGCGCGTTCGCGGGCTTCGCGTTCCCGAAGTTCCTGTTTCAGGTCTTCGGCATGTTTCTGGGACATCTGGTTGGTAATCAGAATTTGCTGGGCTTGTTTTTGCCATTGGTCGCGTTGCTCGCGCATGTCGTCCAATTGTTGCTGTGTCATGTGCAACTGGTCTTCCAGTCCGCGTACCCGCATTTTGACACGTTCGACTTCCAGCATATCCTGTGCGCGTTGCAGTTCGGCGCGGATAATGGCTTCGCTTTCTGATGCGGCTTTGGAACGGAACGGGCCATAGACACGTTCCAGCTCTGATGTATCAATCACTTTTTCGCCGGCATCATCCAGTTCAAAGGACAAGCGTCCTGATTTCATTGCACGCAGAATAGTTGCTTTTGATTTACCGGATAAATCAGCAGCTTTTAAAATCGCAACTTTTGCCATAGCCAGTTATTCCCTATAAATGTTTTATTACATTATGTATCTAATGTTGAGTGGGGTTACGATTAGCACACCCACTTTTCATTTTTCAAGTTTTCGATACGGTTTGACTCATAAAGTTGTGAATTGTTTAATTAATTCGCAGCTTTTTTAATCACGTCATTTAACTGGCGGGTCAAACGGGGCCATTGTGCGCCTGAGAATAGATGGGCATAGATAAATGGCAGCCAGCCTTTTTTGCGGAAATCGAGGAA
Organism: Rhodospirillaceae bacterium; assembly: GCA_003452275.1. Taxonomy (GTDB): domain Bacteria; phylum Pseudomonadota; class Alphaproteobacteria; order Micavibrionales; family Micavibrionaceae; genus UBA1573. Next base: position 2,415 of record DMIT01000148.1, read on the forward strand.
AGTTTTCTCGTCCAGATTGGACAATTTCTCTTCGTCAATGATACGGAAACCCGAGAAATTGATCTTTTGACCACCCGGTACAACGATTTCGGCAGAGCGTTCGACCAGTAATCCGGCTTCGTGCAGATCTTTCCCGAAAGCCAGCGTTTGCTGGGCTGCGCTGTGGTATGATTTGCAGAATTCAAGCGCGTTTTTAGCGAGGGCGGTCGGCTGACCATCGGCTTCAAAGAATTTTTGTTCGCCGTTATCTTCGGTCACTGTGTCTGTCATGTCGATGCACAGTGTCAGTTGGTCGCCGCCGGCTTGCTCTGAAAAAATGAACGGGTAACGGCGTATATAGGATGGGATATAAATGTCGCCCGCCCATTCGCCTTTGTCATTGACGAACAGATTTTCATTGTCGCGCAGTCCCAGAATGGCAACCGGTGTCGCGTTGGCGTCAGGGCTGAATGCAATCGGGTAGGCGTGGCAAATTTGGGGCAATTCGATCATGGTGATCGGTACTGCGTTGACTCCTTTGGTAAATCCCAGTCCGAAATTCTTACGCAGGGCCAGATTGGCATGACGTTTGGCATCCAATGGCTCAGGATTGGTATAGAATAGGGGAAGCGCAGAGGCATTTTTATTTTCGTTTGACATTAAAATGATCCTTTAAAATGATTTTGACGACTTTACCGCTTATTGAGGGGGCAGAAAAGGGATTTTTTGCTTTACTTTACAGGCCAAAAGCCATTAGGTTTCGGCATTATTTTATAACAAAAAGGAATTTTCTATGAAAATTGGCGTTGTTGGTACTGGATATGTTGGTTTGGTCTCGGGAACCTGCTTTGCAGAGTTCGGGATTGATGTCGTTTGTGTCGATAAAGATGCCGGTAAAATCGAACGCCTGAAGCAAGGTGAAATCCCGATTTATGAACCGGGTCTGGAAGATCTGGTCGCCAAGCAAGTCAAAGCGGGCCGCCTGCATTTCACGACCGATCTGGCCGAAGCCATGAAAGATGCCGAGGCTGTCTTCATCGCGGTTGGGACGCCGCCCAGCGTGATTGATGGACAGGCAGATCTGACCTATGTGTTCGAAGCCGCAAAAGAAATTGCCCAGAATATGAAAGGCTATACCGTCATCGTCAATAAATCGACTGTGCCGGTGGGAACTGCGCGCCGTGTCGAATCTGTGATCCGTCAGGC
>DMIT01000148.1:3623-4000 GCA_003452275.1 Rhodospirillaceae bacterium
GTCGGAACGACATCCGAACGCGCGCGCGCGATCATGCGCGAACTTTATCGCCCGCTTTATATCAATGAAACCCCAATGGTGATGACCACGCCTGAAAGTTCCGAAATCATAAAATATGCAAGCAATGCATTCCTCGCGGTCAAAATCACCTTCATCAATGAAATCGCCAATCTGTGCGAAACTGTCGATGCCAACGTGCAGGACGTGGCAAAGGGCATGGGGCTGGATGGCCGTATCGGTTCCAAATTCCTCCACGCAGGGCCGGGTTATGGCGGATCATGCTTCCCGAAAGATACCTTGGCTTTGGTTCAAATCGGCCAGCAACATAAAGCCCCGCAAACCATCGTGGAAACGGTTGTCGATGTGAATAATGCCCG
>DMIT01000056.1 GCA_003452275.1 Rhodospirillaceae bacterium
GCGCGGCGTCATGGCGGATCAGTTCCAGACCTTCGGGATCTTCGCGTTTGACAATCGCTACTGTGGCCGAGTGATGAATTGGCAAGGACAGGTCAGACAGCACCCCGTCAATTTTGACGGCAATGGCGGCCTTGGCCAAAGATTTGGCAATCGAATCGGCAATGTCGTAACCGGTCACGCCAGAGGTGTAATCACGAGTTTTTCCGTCAGGAAATGTGATGACGATTACTGGGGCATTCTGGGCAATGGCGGATTCGGACATGTTCAAACCTTTTAAATATTGATATGTCTAAAAGACCCTAAAAACGGGGATTTTTCAAGGAAAAAGTGAGTTTTGAATTACCCGCGTGCTCGGAAAGCAGTCAAAATCGTTCCATCATCCAGATAATCCAGCTCGCCGCCGACCGGCATGCCGTGGGCCAGACGACTGGTTTTGATAGGGGTTTCACTCAGCATATCCATGACGACATGGGCGGTTGCCTGTCCGTCAACGGTGGCTGGTAACGCCAGAATGACTTCGCGCGGTTGGTTGTCATGGATACGGGATTTCAGGAGGTCGAGGGAGAGATCGGCAATGGATACACCGTCCAGCGCCGACAAAATCCCCCCCAGAACATGGTAAACGCCGCGATAGCCGCCGGTGCGCTCAATGGCCCACAGGTCGGATACGCCGGATACCACACAGATCAGGCCTTGGTCACGGTGATTATCCTGACAAATGCGGCAGGGTGACATGTCATCCAGATTGCGGCAGGTGGGGCAGGTCTGTACCTTGTCGGCGGCTTCGGATAATGCTGCGGCCAGCGGGCGCAATATATCTTCTTTGCGCATCACCAGATGAAGTGCCGCGCGCCGCGCAGAACGTGGCCCCAGCCCCGGCAATCCCGCCAGATGCTTGATTAAATGGCCTAAGGCCCCGTCTTTGGATTTGTCATGATTCATGATGATGTCTTATTCATTGCGGCTAAATCAGAATGTATCACAGCAGGCGCAACGCCTTTTGCCAAGGCATTGCTGACGGTTGTGCGCACCATATCCACAGGCCCCGCGACATAAACCCGTGCCTTTAACAAATCAGGGTGCTGGAGGGCGATATCACCGATAGTGCCGCAGGCAATATCATCGACCAGATCTTCGGAGAGGGCAGGGATATAACAGAAATTTTTGTGCGCTTTCATCATCTCACGCAGTTTCGCATCATAATATAAATCGGATGCGTGTCGCCCGCCGTAAAACAGCGAGATTTTGCGATCGGGATTATTTTTAAAACTGGCATCCGCAATGGATAAGAGCGGCGCAAGACCTGTGCCACCCGCAATTAAAACCAACGGGCGCGGGCAATCAGGGGCAGAGGTATAATTTCCGCCAAACCCATGAAATGTAACCGTGTCGCCAATCTTTAAATCCGTGGTGGCAAAGGTACTACCGCCCGCATGACCGCCATTCTTAATGTGAAATTCCAGATATTCATNNTGCAGCAAAGCATAATGCCCTGCTAAGTGCGCAGGCAATTTTTCAGCCGCACCCAACCGCATAACGCGGACAAGGCCATGATTTTCGAAGGAAAGTACCGTTAAGTCCATGGGTAGGATTTAAGCCATTTAAAGCGGGTAATCAAGGTTTCAGTGAGGTATAAGCGAGATTGCTGCGGTTTGTTCAGTTGTTATGCCCTGCGCAGACTGATCTGTGGTCTGGGATGCTTGGTAATGTTTCAGCATAGATGTAAAGAATGGCAAATCGTCAGGATTTCTTTTATTTGCAATCATCCATTCGTCTAGGCCTTCTTTATTCTTTGTGCGAGTGGCTTCTTCAAAACGATTAAAAAAGTCGATTGTTTCTGTGTCCAGAGGCATCAAAGCACGTTCTGTAGAGTGCGTTAAATCATAAGCCAACGCGATTGCTTGATTGTTGGATGAGAAATAACGGGTTGCAAAAAGAATATTCTGTTCCGGATCAGAAATGGATGGTGCGCCTACTTCCATCTGGCCTGATTTAGGGGTAATTATAAAAGCGTGAGGCTGGTTGATATCTGCAACCCAAGCAGATGTTAGATTAACATTTCTTGCTGCGAGAATGCTTAATACATTCAAAAGATTTGTGCGAGATGTATCCTGATAATATCCTTTGAATTTCTGATCGGTAGTTTCAGCATATTTAGCACCAATAATAGCAGCCTCTATCGGTTGGCCTTCAAATGCTTGAAAGACCTTGTCCAACGATTTTGGATCAGTGTGGGCATCAAAATGTATAAGGGATGTCAGGTTGGTTTGCGGATTCCGCAGAATAATGGCAACGCAATTTCCGACATGTTGTGTCCCGATAGGTTTATCTTGAGACAGGCCATAACAGCCTTGGGAAATCATATAAGATTGGTCTTGGATCGGTGTTGCCGATTTGTGAAAACTGCGACTTGTCACGGCTGTCGCTGGGGTTTCGGGCAAAGGCTCGAACGGATGGGGCAGTGTTTTTAGGCGTGTAATAATCTCGCCTAAATGATCGTCTGTTAAAGGCAAATCCGATAAAATCATCAGCCAATACTAGCATAGTTATTAGATTATGACAATATTATCGTCTGATGCTTGCCAAACCCGTTGAAATTGGTGCGGCAGGAGATGCTGTAAGCCCCAGTCAGGCTGACTTCAATCCAGTCGCCTTCTGCAATATCGGCGGGGAGAATGAAAGGCCCCGGCATCATATCGACGGAATCGCAGGTCGGGCCGCAGAAACGGTAGGGCATGAGGGTGTTATCATCGCCCTCATGTCCTTCCTTACGAATGACACGCATCGGGTATGTAAATGCACCTTGGTATTTCGCGGTTTCGATCAAACCGCCATAGACACCGTCATTGAGGTAAAGCGCTTCGTTTTTGCGCAGTTCAACACGGACAATGAGCTTGCCGCATTCCGCAACAAGGGCGCGCCCCGGTTCGCAGTAAAGGTCAAGATGACCAAGGCCATAATCATCAATCGCCTTATGAATGGTTGCGACATATTCAGACAGGGGGGCGAGATTTTGCTGCGGATATTCAATCGGGAAGCCACCCCCGACATCAATGGATTCAATCTTGACGCCGGATTTTTTGATAACATCTGCTGCCACTGCGATGCCTTTGCGGAAGACATCGGCATTTTTGGATTGTGACCCCGGATGAAACATGATGCCCA
>DMIT01000151.1 GCA_003452275.1 Rhodospirillaceae bacterium
TCGATGGCCTCAACATCCTCAATGTCGGCAAACTGGTCGCGGGGCTGGACGGCATGGTGCCTTGTACCCCGCAAGGTTCATTGATGCTGATTCAATCGGTCAAACAGGATATTTCAGGCCTTCATGCGGTGGTTATCGGGCGGTCATTGCTGTTCGGGAAACCGATGGCGCAGCTCTTGCTCGCTCAAAATTGCACCGTCACCATGGCCCATTCTAAAACCCGCAATCTGGCGGAGATTTGTAAGACTGCGGATATTATCGTGGCGGCGGTCGGGCGTCCTAAAATGGTTCAGGCCGATTGGGTCAAGCCGGATGCTATTGTGATTGATGTCGGCATTAACCGTCTGGATACCGGTAAATTATGCGGGGATGTCGATTTCGAAGCAGTCTCGAAGGTCGCGGGTTTTATCACCCCTGTTCCCGGCGGCGTGGGCCCGATGACCATTGCCTGTCTCATGGCCAATAGCCTGAAAGCTTATTTTTCTCATTAGGTCTTTCTCCTTTGCCGGACTGATGATAAAATCCTGCCCTAACAAAGGATTTTATCATGTGCGCCCAGCCGACCGTCACCAAGCCGACCATCAAGCCAAATTGCCCCAATTTCTCATCAGGCCCTTGCGCCAAACGCCCGGGATGGACGCTGGATGTCCTGAAAGGTGCCTTTGTCGGGCGTTCCCACCGCGCGGCGGGTGGTAAGGCAAAATTGAAAGAAGTCATTGATCTTCACCGTAAGACATTGAACATTCCGGATGATTATCTGGTGGCGATTGTGCCGGCATCCGATACGGGGGCCATTGAAATGGCGATGTGGTCGATGCTGGGGGAACGCGGCGTGGATGTTCTGGTCTGGGAAAACTTCTCCAATGACTGGCTGACCGACGTTGCCAACCAACTCAAAATTGCCGATGTGCGTAAATTCGTGGCGGATTACGGGCAAATGCCCGACCTGACGCAGGTTGATACCGACCGCGATGTTGTCTTTGTTTGGAACGGCACGACATCGGGCGTCCGTCTTCCGCACACCGACTGGATCAAGGCTGACCGCAAAGGTCTGACTTTCTGCGATGCGACTTCGGCGGTTTACGCTTATGAAATGGATTGGTCGAAATGCGATGTCACCACATGGTCATGGCAGAAAGTTCTGGGCGGTGAGGCAGCACATGGAATGCTCGTTCTCTCTCCCCGCGCCGTCGCCCGTTTGACCAGCTATAAACCTGACCGCCCTTTGCCGAAAATTTTCCGCATGACCAAGAAAGGCGAATTGAACGAAGGCCTGTTCAAAGGCGAGACAATCAATACGCCATCCTTGTTAGCAACAGAAGATTGCATCGATGCCCTGAAATGGGTTGATTCGCTGGGCGGCTGGCAAGCCACCGCCAAACGCTGCCTTGCCAACCTCAAAGTGGTCGAAGACTGGGTTGCCAAAACCGACTGGGTCGAATTCTTGCCGGCAACACCGGATATCCGCTCCCGCACATCCATCTGCGTCAAAATCGTTGACCCATGGTTCAATGCATTTGACGAAGATACCCAAAAGGCCCTCATCAAAGACATGACCAAACTCGTTGATAAAGAGGGCGCAGGTTACGACCTAGCGCACTATGCCACTGCCCCTGCCGGCTTCCGCTTCTGGGGCGGCGCAACAGTTGAGGCATCCGATATGGAAGCCATATTGCCATGGATTGACTGGGCGTATCATGAAGTGAAGATGTCTAAGGCATCATAAGGAAAGGTTATCTGACTATGAGGCATGTTTTGTTATGTGCGTTTCTTATTGCCTGTCCAATCTTGTCTTCACGAGCCGCAGACATGTCTTCGGCTTACGACCGTGTTGTCACAAAGAATGAACTTGTCTGCGGGATTTATGCATGGGCTCCTTACAAAGAACTGGACCCAAATACCGGTGAATGGAAAGGGTTTGCGGTTGATATTTATCGTAAGGCTTTTGCAACACTGGACATTAAAGTTATCTTTAAGGAAGTCGTTCTGGGCAATCAGGTTCAGGATTTGAATTCAGGCCGAATTGATGCCATGTGTGATGATGGGCCGTGGATTTTGTCCGCAGGGAAATTTGTTGAATATTCTAATCCTGCCTATATAGCTATTACATTCCCTTATGTGCGCATTGATGAAAAGCGATTCAAAAAACGCAGTGATTTCAATAGTCCGGACGTTTCTTTTACTGGAATTGATGGTGATCTTTCCAGTGATCTGGCTCATCGCCTTTTCCCGGCAGCAAAGCTTCTAAGCGCTCCCTCTACAACGGATATTTCCCAGCTTTATTTGAATGTGCAAACAGGCAAAGCCGATATTATGATCGGTGATCCGGCTTCTTTCTCAATTTATAATAAAAATAACCCGGGAAAATTAAAGGCGCTTTTTACGGATAGGCCAATTGCAATGTATAAAAATGTTGTTTCGGTTAAAAAGGGAGATGCCAAAATGCTTGGTTTGGTTAATCAGGCAATAGATAATGCACTTGCACTTGGTATTGTGGATACCATACTGGATGATTTCGATCCGCAACATAAATTATTAATGCGCGTTCGCCTTCCTTATGGTTTTTAGATGGATGCCTTTCAGCCTCTTTTAACTCCGCGGCTTACGCTGAAATTGATAACATTTCAGGATAGTAAGGCTTTATTCGAAGCGAGATGCGAAAGCTATGCCGAATTGTCAAAGTGACGGTAACGGAGCTAGTCAAAAAATCCTTGAAAATCTAGGGTTTGAACATCTGTCCATCTCTCCGAACAGTTATAAAATGAATGATGGGTCAATGATAGACGATCATCTCTACAGTCTTAAGCCTTCATCTGTGCTGACAAAAGACTAAGGCCATAGAAAACAGCGGTTTCGGCGCGTAGAATGCGGGGGCCGAGGGAGACGGGTTTTATAAAGCTGCGTGTATTCAATAGGTCAATTTCTTCTGCGGTAATGCCGCCTTCTGGGCCAACGAGTAGGGCCAATTTTTGAAGGCTGTTTGATGATGCGGCTTGTAATAATGGTGTTGCATCAGTGCGTTCGATGGCTGCGAATATAGGGATATCCTTGTTCCATTCGCCCAACAGTTTTTTCAGATCTGTGAGAGAGGATAGATGGGGCAATGATAATCGCTCGCATTGTTCTGCCGCTTCGATTATCTGGGATTGGATGCGTTCCGGTTTGATATCGCGGACGATGGTGCGCGCAAATAAAACGGGATGTATATGCGTAACGCCTAATTCAACTGCCTTTTCAATCACCATATCGTTGCGGTCTTTTTTGATCGGCGAGAAGATGAGATGGATTTCGGATGTCTGGATATCAGGCTGTTTGATCTGTTCATCCATTGTCACGGTCATAAATTTTTTGGTCTCGGCAGATATTTTGGCAATCCATTCGCCATTCTGTTCATTAAACAGCCGCACGCCATCGCCGATAGTCTTCCTTAAAACATTGCGCAGATAATGCGACCCGTCTTCCGGCAGATTGAGAATTGCGCCTTTGGTCATGGCTTGGGGGCAATAGAGACGGGGGAAATTGTGAAATATTTTATCCATGTCGTTACTTTACTATAATTTCACCTGTTAAAAACCTTGTTTTTTTGAGAGTAAAAAACGGCCCTTAAAAAAGCTAAGTCTTTGATTCCGTTAGGGGGGCTATTAGTTCGTTCCCCAAAATTTTTAAACGCGGATGCCCCTATTTTCCTGTTTTCAAAAAAGGCCAACGACTTTGCCCACAAAAGAGCGTGGGCTTAGAAATGGGTGATTGTCCTGATAGGATTATAGGAATAAATACCTTTATTGTCAAGATCTATCAACAAGAAAAAAGCCCGCGATGTGCGGGCTTTTTTAGTAAAAAGGGCCTGACTGAAACAGGCAGGCCATTCATCACTATGCTTTTACAGCTACAACTGGAGCTGCTGCCGCTTTTTTAGCAGCCGGAGCTTTTTTCACAGCAGGTTTTTTAGCTGCCGCTGGTTTTTTAGCGACTGCAGCTTTTTTGACTGCCGGTTTTTTAGCTGCTGGAG
>DMIT01000233.1:0-4450 GCA_003452275.1 Rhodospirillaceae bacterium
GCCAGATGACGAAAGAATCAAAAGCCGCCTTCTAAGGCGGCTTTTTTACTGGGTTTTCGAATTTTTACGGTGGGCGCGTTCGGCATCCAGAATAGCTTGGGGAAATTCGGGTTTTTCGGGACGAAATTTCAATTTATAACGATTTTCAAAAATATTCAGCTCGACACCTAATTCTTCGATACGGATGGCGGCTTGCCCTGCCTGTTTTTCTTCGTCGGAGAATTTATCGTAAATCGATTGTTTTAATTTATCGTTTGTTGTTCCGATATGATAGGCCAGTTGCAATCCTTCCAGAAAACAGGCGCAGATATTCAGGCAATGAACAGGAGAAACGAGATTTTCTTCTGCGGGTTCCGACGTGAAATTAAAAGTCGAATTCCGGTCAATGCCGCGGTGAATAAGCCCACAGCGCCCCATCGCCGGTTTGACATTTAAAACCATTCCGATATTGGCTTCGTAAGAAATAGCAATTTTTCGTCCGACCTTGCTGAAAGCGTCTTCGGCAATTTTGACGGATCGGTCATAATTTCCGGGATTTTTGGAATCGCATTTTTCAATGATGTTGAGAAAACTATGATGCTGTCCGGCTGAAAAAATCTCGACGCCTTTGTGGTAAACGGCAACCCATCTGTTTTTATTATAGGATATTTCATAGTCAGAGCATGATTTTTCCCATGCATCCGCGAAATCAAACGGTGCATTCTGGCTGAGAATGGGGCCGTTATGGATGAAGCTTTGTAACATACGCGCCGCCATCCGCAGACAGCCATGCATGTTTTGCGCGCGGATGACAAAGTTATCCGTTAGCTGATTATTCCCGTCATACATAGGTAATGCCAGACGATTGCTGACGGCCACCAAAGGAGGGTCTGTTCCTTTTTCAGCATCCCGAATAACAAATCTTTCGCGAAGGAGGGTGGTATTAATTTCCAAAATGATTCCTTTTTACAACTTGGACTGATTATAGCCGAAGTTATGAATGAAGGGAATCCTCTGCATCATTTTTTAAAAGGAAAAGGCCCGCAACGATGCGAGCCTCCTCTACTTAATTCACCCTCTGATCCATTTGTCCGGTCAGAAATCGTTTATCACGACCTTGAGATCACTTTAACAACTCTGGATAAAGGGCTCTTTAACTTTCACTTCAATTTGAACTAAATTGTTTCTACCCCGCTTTGATTAAGTCGGGCAGTTAGTGTCCTGATGAATGGCTGTTGGTTTCAAGATAATCCAGTATCTAAAGCACAGAGTATTGGCAGCGCAGGTGCGAACGCCTGCTGACCCTGGGGTGGTATCAGTTGTAATATTTACAGAACTTAATGACCGGCGATCAATGACCTCGCCCTCGCAATTGGAATATTTGGCGTCCAGCTTGGCAATCGAACTGCTAATAAACGGATCGGTTTTGGTGGTGGTGGTCATGATATAGATACCGTCTGCACCATTATAATATGTCCAGTCTGTAAACATTGCCGGTGGTGGTGGCAGGAATTTACCGGATGTACCCCCGAAAATACGGGCATGATTCTGGTTGGTCGGGCCAGTTCCCCCGGGGCTTCCCGGGCAACGAAGCCATTTGACCTTGTCATCGGGATCAGATAAAGGGTCTGCCGATTGCGCATTGAAATAAGGGTCGCTGGGGTTAATCGGATAAGGGGCATTTTTCTGTTGAGTTGTGGTTAGTTCAGAATCCTGATCGGGATGGGACAGAATACATTCCGAAATGGCAGAGGAGATAAAACTGACCTGGCCGCTGATATCGCTGACCATGCTGGTTGAGCTCTGGCTTTGCGCCTGTTGTCCTGATGGCTCCATCAGGCTGACGGTCAGCGCGGCCAACAAAGCCACAGCAATCAGAATATAAATCAGGGCGCTTCCGCGCATCGTGTTGTTATCAGCCATCATTCCATCTCCTAAAAAAACAAAAGCCCGCACAGGAAGTACGGGCTCTCAATTTTTGAATTAGCAAAGCGCCATACTATCTTTCCACGAGAACGTGGTAGTAAACATAGTTATTGGCAGGTTGTTGGAAACATCCTTGCGGTTGCCCAGTCAGTTCGGTTGATGCAATCGTACCGCCACCCGCATCAATGTTAGGATCAGCAACGTTCATATCGGATGAAACATCGATACCGGTCAAAGTTGCATATGTGAGCGGAATGCCAAGTTTGGTATGAATGCTATCACAAACGGCTTTCTTAACACCTGAGAGGAATGCAATGACATCGGCATTGGAAGTTGACAATGCTCCAGAGGTGCCAATATTTGTAACCTGGTTTTCACCGTTGAAGTGCCATGTGCCTGCTCCATTGCTTTGCATGACGCTGGCAGGGGCATCAGCATAGGTTGCGCCACCGCCAGTCGGATGGAAAACGCCGTTTGTTGCAGGATAGGTTGTTGTAAAGGCCGAAAAGGTCGAAGGAGGGTTAAACAATAAGCTGTCAGGATCAGTCGCATTCGAAACAACCATGCGCGTAATCGCTGTCTTAACAGACGCTGGGTACTGCGTAATACCGGCAGCATTCACCAAGTTGGTTTCTTTGCTGGCATCACCGCCGCCGGAACGTGTTGACTGTGTCACGGCATAAGAAAGAGCAGCGAAGAGAGCCACCGCGATCAGGATCAGAAACAGGACGTTTCCTTTCTCCGACATTCTGTCATGTTTTACTGTAGTGTCTAATACTGTCATTTTTGTTTGCTCCAATTAAAATAATGTTGTGATGGTACTCTAGCTTGCTGGTTTGTCAATCTTAAGTTTCTGGATTTTCAGGTTCGCCCCAAGGCCGCTTTCTTGGCATTCTCGCCCGACGCACATAGAATCAACGGTGACCTGCCACCCTTTTCCGCCATTGACCACATGGCCCATGGCTTCACGAAACTGGGCGAAATCGGCAGTTTGGTTCGATTTGATAGAGAGTGCCCCGCTATTGGCCGTTACAGTCAAAGTAGGGTAGATATCTTTGAAGGTGGTGGCGAGTTTCGTCAGTTCAGGGGTTGAGACTGGTTCTGATGATATCGTTGGCACGAGAGGTTTGAGTGCCTCGGTTGTCTCTAGTGTCGCTCTTAATTCGGTCAGTTCTTTGGCCTGCATAACCGTAAAAAGTCCGAGGGCGGCGACAGTCGCCCATGCGATACCGGCTGCAATCAAAGCACCCTGACCGACATGTCCCGGCATTTTGTCCATAAATCTGGAGAAATCGTTGGCAGCTTCCGGATCAAGGAACTTCTGAAGAGATTTCCAGTCAAAAGATTTTGATGACAAAGCGCAATCCTTATATTTTTTGCAGAAAAATGGATTATTCCATAATGATGGCCGATTTGGCTTAAAATCATTTTAAGTTTAATTACAATTTTATACAATACCCATTTGTGCGGTAGTCGTGCGGCATTTTCAATTTAATCCGACAAAAGACTTGCCAGAGAGAATCTCCTTAATTTATAGTTAAGACGAACATTATCGCATCGCCCCCTTTATTCTTTTCGAGTATTTCCATCATGTCGGCTTTTCGCCCTTTAATTGCTCCTTCTATCCTGTCTGCGGATTTTTCAAAATTAGGACACGAAGTCCGCGCCATTGATGAGGCAGGGGCCGATTATATCCATATAGATGTCATGGATGGTCATTTTGTGCCAAACCTGACCATCGGCCCGGCGGTGGTGAAAGCGCTTCGCCCCCATACTTCAAAAATCTTCGACGTGCATTTGATGATTTCACCGGTCGATTTATTCCTCAAAGACTTTGCCGATGCCGGTGCCGATATCATCACCGTTCATCCCGAAGCAGGGCCGCATTTGCACCGCACCCTTCAAACCATCAAGTCATTGGGTAAAAAGGCAGGTGTCTCTTTAAATCCGGCAACTCCATTGTCTGCTATCGCGCATGTGATGGATATGGTGGATTTGATCCTGATTATGACGGTTAATCCGGGATTTGGCGGGCAGTCTTTTATTCCGCTGCTCGATAAGATTTCCGAAGCGCGGCGGATGATTGCTGCGACAGGGCGTCAGATTGATCTGGAAATTGATGGCGGCGTAACACCGGTGACTGCCAAAGATGCGCTTGCGGCAGGGGCCAATGTTCTGGTGGCGGGTACGGCGGCTTTTAAAGGCGGCGAAACGCAGTATGCAGACAATATTCGGGCGATCCGCGGGGGAGAATAATTTCCGTGGTGACACTGATACAAAAACCCGTTGGCATTTTTGGAAATGTAAAACGTCAGGCAGAGTCCGCGGCTTGCGGAACGGGTTTTTATAACTGGCTGTTATCGAAAGGCCAGACGCCCAACCAGCTCAATATCAAATTAACCGACCCTTGGCCCGGACAAGTCGATGCGGGACGCATGATGACCCATGGCGTTCTGATGCAATCGGGGATGAGCCTGAAAATAGATGACCGGTTCTGGGATCAGGTCGATCAACATCAAGGTTGGAGGACTATCGTCCATGGGTT
>DMIT01000233.1:4523-5758 GCA_003452275.1 Rhodospirillaceae bacterium
GCCGATGAAGAATTCCAGAAACGATATTTCTCAAGCCTGACCAGACAAGCCCGCCATTTGGCCCGCAGCCTGTCGTCGAATTTATCGGGGATTCCCTTGCTGCTGGCGGCAGAGGGATTGATTTATGCAGGGCTTTCGTTATCGGAAGAAGATAATTGGACTTTGCGCGGCTTTGAAATCATTCTGCGCGAAGTCCCGCGGCAGATCAAAAAAGACGGGTCGCATATTTCCGGCAGCCCTGAAAATATTCTAAAGGCCACACAAATTCTGCTGGATTTAAGATATGCCCTGAACCGCGCGAGCCTTCCTGTCCCGCGGGTTATTCAGGATTCGCTCGAACGCATGGGAACGGCCTTGCGCTTCTTTTCATACCCTGACCATAAATTGGCCCTGTTTCATGGCGGGCAAGAAGCCGCGCCGCAAATGATCGATACCGCCCTTTCCCAGATCAGAAATACCAAACGCCCTGCCAAAGATACGGTGATCGGTGGATTTGAACGGGTGATGCAGGGGCGATCCGTTTTGATGATCGATACTGGTTCTGTGCCCGATGCACCTTATAATCAATCCTATCATTCTGCGCCCTTGGCGTTTGAGTTTGCTTATGGCCGCGACCGTATTTTTACCAATTGCGGCGGTCATGCGTTTAATACGGATTGGCAGCAGGGGCTACGCCATACAGCCGCGCATAATACTCTTTGTATGAACGATAGGCCGGTTCATGATTTTCTGCCCAGCGGCGAAATCATGAGACCCCATGGCCCGATTTGCAGCGTCCGGCGCGAGACCAAAGATGCCTGTTTGATTGATGTATCGCATGATGCCTATCGCGCAGGCCATGGCATCGACCATAAACGCCGTTTTTACTTGTCCAATCAGGGGCATGATTTAAGAGGCGAGGATTCTTTGCTTTCCCGCGTTCCTCTGGCCAAATCTCTGCCTGTTGCCATTCGTTTCCATTTGCACCCGCGTGTCCAGATTGTGGCTAGCGAAGAGAACGGAGATATTCTGTTTACCCTTCCAAGTGGCGCAAGCTGGAAATTCTGTGCCGTAGGTGCAAAACCGGTTCTGGAAAGTTCGGTCTTTCTGGGCAATGGTGTCAAACCGGCTAAAACCCGCCAGATTGTTTTATCAGGGGATATGGCAGGAGATGAGTTTGTCGTAAAATGGGCCTTACAACGAACTTAAGTAATAAAATTACTTTTTATGCCTTTGTTTTTATTATTTCTTGCTAA
>DMIT01000102.1 GCA_003452275.1 Rhodospirillaceae bacterium
TGGGAAACGAAAATGGCCATGCCGTCATTGGGCAACGGCGCTTCGCGGTAACGGAATTCCGAAGCCACATCCACTTCACACGGAACGCGGGCAATGGTTTCCAGCCAGTATTTGGCGACCAGACAGGCATAATAAGCTGTCCCGCAGGCAATCAGCGTTATGCGCGGTGCGCGCAGGGCGGCCTCCAGAATTTCATTGGGCAATGAAATATGCCCCGTTGCCGGATTGACAAAACTATTCAGCGTATCGGCAATCACCGCCGGTTGTTCGTAAATTTCCTTGAGCATGAAATGGCGATATTCGCCTTTACCGGTGGTGCTGCCGGATTGTGCGGTGATGCGAATCGGGCGTTCAACCGCCTTGCGTTTGGCATTCATGATCCGCACATTGTCATTGGTCACCACCACGCGGTCACCGTCTTCCAAAAAGCTGATTTTGCGGGTCAGCGGGGATAAGGCATAAGAATCGGACGCAATGAACATTTCCCCCTCGCCATAACCGATCGCCAGCGGAGTCCCCTGACGGGCGGCAACCAGCAAATTATTTTCGCCTTTGAATAATAACACCACGGCATAGGCCCCGCGCAGACGGTCAAAGGTCTTGTGCGCCGCCATTTCAGGCGTTTCCCCCTGGGTCAGATAGTAATCTGCCAGATGCGCGATGACTTCGGTATCGGTATCGGTTTCGAACCGCACCTGATGTTGCGCCAGTTCGTCTTTGAGTTCCGCATAATTTTCAATGATGCCGTTATGGACGACTGCCACGCGTTCGGTGGCGTGTGGATGGGCATTTCGTTCAGTGGGTTCGCCATGGGTCGCCCAGCGCGTATGCCCGATGCCGATCTTTCCGGACAACGGATGCGCTTTCAGACGTTCTTCCAGGTGAACCAGCTTGCCTTCGGCGCGACAGCGGGTGATGGCGTTATCTACCAGCGTGGCAACCCCCGCCGAATCATATCCGCGATATTCAAGACGGCGCAAGCCTTCGACAATCATCGGCACAACGTCTTTACCCGATACAATTCCAACAATTCCGCACATAGCTTACTCTCCCTGATCTATTCTAATGATCTTTTTTCAATCTGTTTTTGCCTTTGTTCGGCAAGACTTCTTGTCGCGCGCGCGCAATCGCCAAGGCGTCCTGCTCGACATTATGAGTCAATGTCGAACCCGCGGCGACATAGGCCCCGTCGGCAATCGTAATCGGCGCAATCAGCGACGCATTCGACCCGATCATGACATGTTCGCCGATAATGGTTTTGGACTTGATGCGCCCGTCATAATTGACGGTAATCGCCCCGCATCCGAAATTGGAATGCGCGCCCAGTTCGGCATCGCCGATATAGCCCAGATGGTTGGCTTTCGCGCCGGTGCCGATCTTGGCATTCTTGATTTCAACGAAATTGCCGATCTTGGCATCTTCCCCGATATCCGCGCCGGGGCGCAGCCTTGCAAACGGGCCAATCACCGCACCGGATTGAATCACTGCCCCTTCGATATGACAGAAAGCGCGAATCTCAACGCCGGAGGCAATTGTGACTCCGGCCCCGAAGACAACATGTTGACCGATCACCGTATCATTGCCGATGACGGTATCGGGCGCGAAATAAACCGTGTTGGGATCAAGCAAGGTTACTCCTGCTTCCATCATCTCGATGCGTTTGGCGTGCTGCCATGCCATTTCCAGTTCGGCAAGCTGGGCGCGTGTATTCACGCCGCGCAATTCGGCATAATCGCCGCGAATAACGCCGGATTTCCGCCCTTCATCGGCCATGATCTGGGGAACATCGACCAGATAATATTCCCCTTGATTATTCGTATTTTGCAATTTCAAAAGAGTATCGGCTAAACGGTCGCCATCAAGCACCATCAATCCGCTGTTCGACAGGCGTACCAGTTTTTCTTCATCGCTGGCATCCTTTTCTTCGACGATCTTGGCAAGCGTGCCATCGGCATTTTGAAAGATGCGGCCATATCCGGTGGCATTCGGCGGCACCATGGCCAGAACCGTTGCCCCGAATTGCCCGTTCATGTGATGGGCGACCAACCCATTCAACGTACGCGCGGACACAAGCGGCACATCCCCATAGAGGACAAGGATATTTCCTTTGAAATCACCCAGTTCATGAATCGCGGCCTTGAGCGCGTCGCCGGTTCCCAATTGTTGCTGTTGAATGGCAATGGAATGGGGCGCGGCAATTTTGGCGACGTCATCCATGGCGGGGGCCAATACCACGATGATTTTTTTCGGGTTCAAACTTTCGGCGGTGGTCAAGATGTGTTTGATCATCGGCACACCGGCAATCGGGTGCATGACTTTCGACATGGCTGATTTCATGCGCGTGCCTTTGCCCGCTGCTAAAATCACAACGGCCAAATCCTTGGCGGGGAGGGGTGGAATAGGCTGGGAAAGGTCGGTCATGACAGTCTTTGCTAAATTACTCATATTCAAATGATTTTGCCCTAAAATAAAATTGCCTCAAGTCACACAATATTGCAGAAAATTGCAAGGAATTTACGAGGTTTTCTCAGAGGTCAGATGCAGGAAAAGCGTTCCGTAATCGGTCTTGATGCGGATTTTGACCGGAACATAGATATCCGGCTGCCCCTTGATCGGGCCGAACCAGACGGTCGGCAATGATCCTTTGTTGCGCCCCTGTTCCTGAATCGACAACCATCCGCGCGGTTTTTTGCGCCATTTGCCTTTTTCGGGGGTCACTTCGACCGAACAGGAAATGGTCGGGCCGCTGTAAATATTGTAATTTGTCTTTTGCAGATTTTCGGGGGCGGTGCCGGTGAAGTGAAGGCGGAAATTGCGGTCACCGTCAAAAACCAATTCATTCCCCGCGCAGACTTGCCCCTTGGGAAGCCCTATCATCAGACGCAATGTAGCGGATAATGTATCGGTTGTCCCTTTGGCCAATGACAAATCAATGTCTTTGGGAGTCTGGTCTTTGCCATCGTCGGTCATTTGATAGGACAGGAAATTGCCTTTGCCGTCATATTTGAATAGTTTGGACTGGGTGCTTCCTTTCCAGACCGATGCAGATTGATGGCTTAAAGGATAGGTTTTTCCGCCCGCAATATTGCCTTTGGATTCAAACTTTCCTGACCAGTCTGCCAGTTGTTTCAATAAACCCTGTGTGCCGGCGGTCAAGGATACGTCGTATTTCGCGGCTTCTTTGCGGATGGTCAACTGGGCGTTCATGGCGTGGATACCGCCGGCATAGACATCGTAATTCAAAACCGATATTTTGGGTGTCGCGGCTGCCGCAGATGTGGCAACACTCATTAAAAATATACTCGTCCAGACAAATAAGGTCTTCACAGGTCGCATCCCTCGGATTAAAGATTATATAGCTACTATACATATGGCCTTTTGAGCATGGCAAGTCAAAGTTCGAAAGGTCATTTGCAATTATTATAGAAAACAAAACAGTTACCTGGAATCACCATGACCGACATCTCTGCCCTACAACATTCTATCGAAACCCTTTGGGAAAACCGTAGTACTGTAACAAGCTCCACCGGCGGCGCAGACCGCGAAGCGGTTGCAGCGACATTGGATTTGCTCAATGACGGTATGATCCGCGTGGCTCAAAAAACAGATGGGCAGTGGACAGTCAATGAATGGATCAAGAAAGCGGTTCTGCTGTCTTTCCGCATGAACGCCAATACCAAAATACAGTCCGGCGAACAATTATGGTGGGATAAAGTTCCCCTCAAAACAGCCGGCTGGACGGATGATGATTTCACCGCGGCAGGATTTCGCGCCGTACCGGGGGCCGTGATCAGACGCGGGGCCTTTATTGCGCCCAATGTCGTCCTGATGCCCAGCTTTGTGAATATCGGCGCGCATGTGGGCGAAGGCACGATGGTGGATACATGGGTGACCATCGGCTCTTGCGCCCAGATCGGTAAGAACTGCCATATCTCGGGCGGTGTCGGGATCGGCGGCGTTCTGGAACCGTTGCAGGCCGCACCTGTCATCATCGAAGACAATGTCTTTATCGGCGCGCGTTCCGAAGTCGCCGAAGGCGTGATTGTCGAAGAAGGTGCTGTGCTGAGCATGGGCGTCTTCCTCGGCGCATCGACCAAGATCATCGACCGCGCCACGGGCGAAATCTTCGTGGGGCGCGTACCGGCCTATTCGGTCGTGGTGCCGGGGACATTGCCCGGACAGCACGCCCATCTGGCCTGTGCCGTTATCGTCAAACGCGTTGACGCCCAGACCCGCAGCAAAACATCATTGAATGAGCTTCTCCGTGACTAACCCCGTAACTGATTTGATCGACCCTGTTCTTCTGACCCAAGAATCCGTTCGCTGCAAAAGCATTACGCCTGCAGATGATGGCGCACTTGAAAATCTGGCACAACCTTTGAGCAGAATGGGCTTTGATATTCACCGTCTGCGGTTCGAGCAAGAGGGGTATGACCCGATTGATAATATCTTTGCGCGACGCGGGACAACGGGCCGGCATCTGTGTTATATGGGCCATACCGATGTGGTTCCCGCAGGGCGTGAAAGCGACTGGACACACCCGCCTTTTGCTGCAAACATTGAAAATGGCATTTTATACGGGCGCGGCGTGGCCGATATGAAAGGCGGGAACTGTGCCTTTGTGGCGGCGGTTTCACGTTTTCTGAATGAACGTCCTGACTTTGGCGAATCCATCAGTCTGCTGATAACCGGTGACGAAGAAGCCAAGGCGGTAAATGGTACGGTCAAGGTGATTGACTGGATGCGTGAACAAAAACACATGCCCGATGTGGCCTTGGTTGGCGAACCCAGCAATACCAACCATATGGGTGAGATGATCCGCGTCGGACGCCGTGGATCACTGAACGGCAAAATCATGGTCAGGGGTATTCAGGGCCATAGTGCCTACCCCGAAAGATCGGATAACCCTGTCCCGCATCTGGTGCGGCTATTATCCCGCCTGATTGATGAAAAACTGGATCACGGCACTGCCGATTTTCCACCCAGCCATATCGTCATTTCCTCGGTCGATGTCGGCAATCCAGCGCCCAATGTTATTCCTGCAAGAGCGGAAGCTTTATTTAACATCCGTTTTAACGACACATGGAATGCCGCAAAACTGGAATCGCATTTGCGCCATATTCTGGATGCCATCAACCCCAACTATGAAATGGATGTCTGGTGCAATGCCCAGAGCTTTGTGACCGTCAACCACCCTTGGCGGGACATCGTGCTTGCGGCGGTCGAAAAAATTTCCGGTAAAAAACCGCGTGCCGATACGGGGGGCGGAACATCGGACGCCCGTTTTATTGCTCAGGACTGTCCCGTCGTCGAATACGGTTTGCTGAACACGACTATCCATAAAATAGACGAACATGCACCCGTTGCCGATATCGAGACATTGACCGCGACCTATACCGAGATTTTACGGTCATATTTCGCGTGAGAGTAATTGACGGGAGATTAACGACTCCTTATCTTCTAATGAATTAAATTTGACGAGGTCACAATGAATAAAATCGCTTTGGCATTCTGCGCAGCAACTTTCCTCTCTCCTTTGACATTTCCGCATTCCGCAGAAGCGGGATTCTTTGATAATAAGAAGAACGAACCGACGACCATCGTCGTTCCCCCTGCCGGCGCGCCGTTGAGCTTTGCCGACTTGGCCGAAAAATTATCCCCTGCGGTGGTGAATATTTCCTCCACCCAGAAAGCAGCACCTATTTCCCCTGAAAATTTACAGGAAATTCCGCAATTCCCACCGGGTTCCCCGTTCGAAGATTTCTTTAAAGACTTCATGCAAAAACAACAAGGCCAATTACCGAATGGCGAATCCCCTGTTGAACAATTGCCTTCCACCTCCATGGGCTCCGGCTTTATCATTGACGGGGCGAAAGGTCTGGTGGTGACCAATAACCATGTCATTAAAGGCGCGGATGAAATCCGCGTGACCTTGGTGGACAATACGATTCTGGACGCGACCGTCGTCGG
>DMIT01000164.1 GCA_003452275.1 Rhodospirillaceae bacterium
GAAATCCCCGCCCCATCCCGATCAGCAAAATATCAACCTGCCCCGTGAGGGCCTGAATCTCGGCAGATACTTGCAAAGGGTTTTCGCTGCCCAGCCATTGGGTAACCGTTTCGTCGGATATCAGAATAGGATATTTCAAAACCTGCCCGCTCACACGAAAAAATCCAGCCCCGTAGGACTGGATAATTTTCTGTTCCGGACGCATGAGCGGGGTAATATCCATTGTTCAGAAACTACCCTTTCGCGGTAACCGTTTCGGCATCCGCATCGCCTTTGCTTCCTTCGCGGTTTTCATCATTTCCGAAAGGCAGGTACAGCAACACAGAGGACGCAACATAGATAGACGAATATGTCCCGATCACGATGCCGAAGATCATCGCATTGGCAAAGTCGCGGATGACTTCACCACCGAACAACCATAATGCAATCAGGGACAGCAATGTCGTCAACGATGTATTCATCGTGCGGGACAAGGTTTGATTGACCGATAGATTGATAATATCGCGCATCGACATTTTCTTGAATTTACGGCGGTTCTCGCGCACGCGGTCAAACACGATCACCGTATCATTCGTGGAATAACCGGCCACCAGCAGCACCGCCGCCAAAGTCCCCAGATCAAAATGCATCCACATCAATGAAAACAACCCGACCACAGCCAGAGAATCATGCACCAGAGACAGGATCGCCGCCACACTATACTGCCATTCGAACCGATACCAGATATAGGTCATAATCCCCACGATCGTCAGCAGGAAGGCAATGATACCCGACTGTTTCAATTCATCACCAACCTGCGGCCCCACATATTCGCTACGTTGATATTCGACAGTTTTGTCGGGAAAATCAGCATTCAGGGATGTCTTGATCGTTTCAATCGCATTTTTCTGCGCATCCGCCCCGCCCTTTTGTTCAGGCACACGAATCAGAAAACTTTGCGGCGATCCGAATTCCTGAATGGAAATATCCCCCAGACCCAACCCGTTCAAACTCGCCCGCATCTTCGCCAGATCAGGAAGCTCGGGGGTTTTGATTTCCATCATAATCCCGCCTGTAAAGTCGATCCCGAAATTCAGTCCTTTGATCGCAACCAGACCAAGTGATCCGAAAATCATGATAGCAGTGACCAGAAACGCGACATAACGCTGCCGGACGAAATCATAATTGCAGTTATCAAAATGTTTAAAAAGACGCATGGTATTTCAACTTTCCTATAAAGGGAGGGTTTTGGGCTTAGTGACGCGCATCCAGATAATCATCATCACGCGGGTCAACATAATGGCCGAGAAGAGAGACGTCACGATACCGAGGGCCATCGTCACCGCGAACCCTTTGATAGGCCCTGTTCCGACAGCATATAAAATGATACCGGCGATTAAGGATGTCAGGTTGGAGTCGAGAATAGACGCCATTGCTTTATCATAGCCAACATCCATTGCGGCTATAATCGACCGACCGCCCCTGATTTCCTCGCGAATGCGTTCGAAAATCAGTACGTTGGCATCGACCGCCATCCCCATGGTCAGAATAATACCCGCAATACCCGGCAGGGTTAACGTCGCCTGCATCATCGCCAGCAACGCCATAATCATCGCCATATTCACAAACAGCGCGATACTGGCAAACACGCCGAACAAGCCGTAATTCATGCAAATAAAACCAACGATCAGGATAAAGGCAACGATAGACGCCGTACTACCGGCTTTGACCGAGTCGCTCCCCAGAGACGGGCCGACAGAGCGTTCTTCGACGACGCTCAATGAGGTCGGCAGAGCCCCTGCCCGCAACAACACGGCGGTATCCGCACTTTCCTGTACCGTGAAACTGCCGGAAATAATCGCATTGCCGCCACAGATCGGTTCATTGATGCGCGGCGCGGTAATGACTTCGTTATCCAGTACAACCGCAAAAGGTTTACCGACATTTTCAGTCGTCACCGAGCAAAAACGGCGCGCCCCCGCAGCATTCAGTTTAAAACTGACCACCGGCGAGTTTTCCTGAAAACTCGGCTGCGCATTGACCAGCATATCACCTGTCAATAAAGGCCGACGATTCACCGGAATCATTTGCCCCGGATTATCACGCATCGGCACNNGATTGCGACATCGTCTGGTCGGCAATCGTTTTCAATGCTTTGGCATCATAAGTTGCGGTCACTTTCAAGCCGTTATCGGTGATAACGAATGTATCGTCCGCCGCGCGAATAGCTTTGCGGATGACTTTCACATCATCTGCAGATTTGGCTTCGGCCTGCAACCCTTCGGCATTTGACACCAACGACACCGCGTCAATCTTTTCAGACCTTAATTCTGTCCGCGTGGCGGTCAAAGCATCTTCGATCTTTTGCTTGACAACACTTGGTATGTCCGCCTCCAGAAGCATATAGGAACCACCTTGCAAGTCCAGACCAAGGCTGATCGCCTCGGCAGGAACCCAAGACGGCAATATATTTTTAAGACTTTCGCGGTGTTCCGTACTTAGAAAACTAGGCACGCATAACAAAAACGACAAAGTGACAACGGTAACGATCAGTATCCGTTTCCAAAGGGGAATATGAATCATTTAGAGCTTTTATCTTTCTTTTTAGAAGCATCATTGGCAGCCGCACTCGGAATCGAATCTTCATAACGGCCTAAAATATAAGAACGCATCACGCTCATTTTTACCCCATTGCCGAAATCAATCAGAACTTCACTATCCGATATATTTTTTTCGATGACACCGACCAAACCGCCTTGGGTAATGACTTTGTTCCCTTTATCCAGCATCCCCAGCATCAGGTTATGTTCTTTATAACGTTTCTGTTGCGGACGGATCAACAAGAGATAAAACATCACCCCCATCAGCAAAACCATGGCAATATTCATGAACAAAGGATCCGCGGTCGACGCTGTGGTCGCTACCGGATCGACAACCGCAGTTGTCGCCGTCGTGGTGGCCGGAGTTGGAACTGCATCTTCCGCAGCGAAAGCCTGATTTATTAAATTCATTTTAATCCTCTTAAAACCTTTTTGAGTGTTTCTTTTAAATCATGTATAATAGCAAAAGCAGGACTGAACTATAATTTCGTATATGGGAAAGACAAGAGATGAGTCGCATATATTTCAAACCTTTCACATCAAAAAGGTACATTTTATTTATTTTTCTCACCCTGAGCTGTTTTATTTTCAATAACAATGCACATGCAGACAACGGAACCAAAATTGTCGGGCATTATTATGTTGCCAAAGACAGTACCAATATGAAATACGATGATAAAATTCAATGGGAAGTCACAAGTCTCGCTGAATGGTCAAAATTCATGGATACCTTACAAACCATGCCGAAGGATGAACGTAAGGATAATCCAATGTCATTAAGGCAGCGAGAAGTCATCCATTTTAATGTTGCTTACCCCGATCAAAAATCAGGACATGATATTTTTATTTCAGAAGCTGGTATCCAACAATTCTCAAGAATGCCCCTTGATATATATTATGATCCCTTCCCCGCCTTTAAAGAGTTTCTTGAGACAGAATTGAGCATGAATCCGGGATATGATGCCACAAACGGAAATGTTGATATCAACGCCCCGGGTATTGTCGTCATTTACCGTGGGAGTCTTCACCTTAAAAACCCTTATTGGGTGATTAAACCATCCGAAACAAAAGGGATGCAAAGATATAAAACCTATATCAATAGCCTAACCCCCAACCCGACTATAAAAAGTGATTCAGAGAATATAAGCAATTCGCTCTATGATAACGAAGGAACCTTCCTACTATATCTGAATTACCCCGATGCCCCCCAGCAAATATTGGTTATCGGCACCAACAGCACGACCAGAGGGACAAAAATCGAACAACAATATTTCTATTACAAAGACGAACTGAGCTTTTTCTCTATGTTCAAAAAACAAGCCGAAGATAATCTTCGTGCAACCCAGATGATCGAAGAAGCTCCCGAAGAAAAAAGAAGAAGAGAAGCCTTAAAAGGTACGCTTTTCTAGTCTCATTAAATCTGCAAGAGCGTTTTAGGGTCTATGGCATCCCGACCCTTACGGATTTCAAAATGCAGTTGCGGTGATTTGACATTCCCCGACGCCCCCACCGTTCCAATGGCCTGCCCCCGCTTGACCTTATCGCCTTTTTTAACCAGTGTTTTCGCCATATGGGCATAGGCGGTCAGATAACCGTTGGCATGGCGTATCAGAACCATATTGCCGTATCCTTCGATCTGGTTTCCTTGGTAGGCAACGATCCCCTGCTCTGCCGCACGAACGGCATCCCCTGCGGCAGCCTTGATATTAACACCGTCATTGTGCAACCCGTCTGCTTTGGGGCCATAACCCGATATGACTTTTCCGGCAACGGGCTTCATAAAATTGACATTCCCCGTTAAGACAGCGGGACTGGGTCGCCCTGATTCTTCTTCCTGATTTCCGCGGGAGATTGGAGCAGCCGGGGCGGATATAACAGGCTGCAATTCTTCACGTTCAATTGCGGCAGATGTATTCGCAGCGGTTTTCACAACGGGAATATAAGAGATTGTCGTCGTCTGCTGAGAAGTTTGAAAGCGACTTACCGATTGCGGGTGACGCGGCGGTAAACGTAAATTCTGATGTGCGGTGAGAGCATAGGGAGCTTTCAGTTGGTTGAGGCGCGTCAATTCGGTCGTCGTTGTATCAAACATCCGCGAGACTTTATAAAGCGTATCTCCCTGCCTGACCTTATAATAAGCAGGGGCCGGTATTTTAATGCGTTCTCCCAATTTGGTTTTATATGGCGCGTTTAATCCATTGATATCCAGCATATCGCGCAAATCCACATGATAAGACTTGGCAACCGTCCATAACGTTTCACCTTTGCGCATCGTATGCAGCCCCAGACTGCTGCCGGCAGTCGATGTCCCTCCATATTGATAAGACCGCGCATTCGTTGCCGGCTGGCTGCACGCCGTCACCATCAAAGAGGCCGCAAGACTTATCACCACAAGACTTTTCAAGCCGTTAACTCCTCAAGTTCAGCGGAAGAATAACTATTATTGCGGGGAACATCCGGCAACAATGGCACGAAACGCACAGGCATCAGATTCTGCACCCCGTAAATATCTTCGGATTCTTTTTTATATTTGCGGAGAATCTGGTTTTGCCCCTGCCCGCCCACCGGAATAACCATGATGCCACCAATTTTTAATTGCGCCATCAGGGCAACGGGCGGTTCCCCATCTACCGAGGCAGTAACGATAATGCGGTCGAAACTATTTTCATTGCCCGCAACATTCGGCCATCCTTTCATGCCATCGGCAGCAAGAGATGTAATATTGCGCAATTTCAATTCATTGAATCTTTTTTCCGCCAGTTCCAGCAACGGGCGGTGGCGTTCGATTGTATACACACGACGACACAGGCGCGACAGGACAGCCGCCTGATATCCCGACCCCGTCCCGATTTCTAAAACACTATGTGATTTTTCAACATCCAGAACATCGGTCATGGTCGCCACGATATAAGGCTGACTGATCGTCTGCCCTAACCCAATCGGCACCGCCTGATCTTCATAGGCATGGGTTTCGAAATGCGGTGGAATAAATAGATCACGCGGAGTTCTCTCAATCGCGCTCAAGACTTCGGTATTGGTAATACCCGCCTGACGCAGTTGAATAATCAGCCGTATTTTGCGGCTATCGATTTCGGACATGACTTAGAAACTCCATAGGATACGAACGGAAGAAACCCGCGCCCCTATTTTGATTCATATCGGAAAATTACTCAAGGATTATTACAACTATCGTCATTGCGAAGAGCGTAGCGACGCGGCAATCCAATGGTTCCGCAAAAAAGATTAAACCCGCTTACGATGCTTGCGATCCGGTAAGGCCTTACCCCATTTCAACCGATCCACCAGATAAGTCGGGCGGATGCTATTATATTGTGAAATCAAGGTATTAAGAATTTTATTGACGCTGGCCGGTGAATCCGCAACCTTAAACACAGGAGAATGCACACCATTTTTAATCAGGCACGTATCCATATTGACCAATGTCCCGCCAATAATATCATGCCCCATGGAATCGCCGATCATGACGGTTTGCCCCGGGTAGATATCATTATTATGCAGGATTTTGATCGCATGGTGATAAATCGGTTTATATGGCTTCCCGATCATTTGCACAACACCGCCCAATTCCTGCAACCGTTTTGCAATCATGGCCGGGCCGGTTGAGAAATTAATCGTCTGCATAGCGCGCCCGTCCGGGTTCACACACAAAACTTTGATACGTTTCCGTACCGCTTCGCGCAGGACATCTTCGTAAGTTGCGATGTCCGCCGTCAAATCATCCCATCCGGAAATAAACAGGAAGGTCGCGTCCTCGATTTTGTCCACAACGTCCACCGAAATGCCATTCAAAAAACTGCGACTTCGTTCACCGCCGATCAGATAGCAAGATTTACCAAGACCAGTGAACACACCATCATTTTGTTTTTCAATTCCCTGTTTCAACAACTCGCCGGAGGTCAAAATCT
>DMIT01000001.1 GCA_003452275.1 Rhodospirillaceae bacterium
CTTGCCTGGCACACCGATCACAGCGCCGGCGAGCGCGTTCAACTACCGTTTCTAGGTTTAACGGTTGCAAAGACCCCCCGTCATTCCGGCGAACGCCGGAATCTTTCCTTTTTACCGCGAAGTGAGAGAAGTTTAAGAAAAGTGACGCGAAGAGTTTTTTAAATATAATTGTGAATTTAGAAAAAAAATTGGTCTTTTCATCATAGAGTTCATAGAGATCGCAGAGAAAAATCACAGAGAAGAAAAGCTTCGTGATCTTGGTGTCCTTCGTGGTTAAAACGGTCATTCTGGATTGCTTCGCTTCGCTCGCAATGACGATCAAAAATGCTTTGAGCCTTTGTGGTTGTGATATTCTATGGTTGCGCCAACCTCAACCTGGCCGGAACCCTGCCCTATCCCTTTAGCGTGGGGATGATATCGAATCAGTTGACATAATTTTATGTTTCCGATAGTTTTGGCTTTTATGAACGGGGATATGATGCACAGAGCTGAAGGCGATATTGACGAATATTTTTCCGATTTGGGAAATGGTCAGCGCATTACGTCTTTAGAAATTTTCAGGGCGCGGGTCGGATTTGAAGTCACCGAGGGACAATCTTTTTCAAAAATCGTTGAACATTTCTGGCAGGCCTCATGTGCTGCCAGCATGATATCGAGCATTAACCGATTTTCAGGCCAACGTGATACAAAAGATGCGAATAAGTTTATTTCTAAAAAACTATCAACATTGACTGATCGGTTTCTCTTAAGCGATGTAACGACAGAAGATTTAGAACGTATCATGGCGATGCATGTGCGGTTACAAACTGTGCCAACATCCAGATTGATGCTTGGCTGGCTTACGAAATCAGTCAGCCGGATGAATGATTTAACTGATGATTGGTTCAAAGAAAATTTTGACCATTTCACCAAACTGGGCGTTTATCCGCAGGATGAATTTATCAATGCATGGTGGAAAAATATGCGAGATCGCATTCACGCATTTTCACCTGTCGATCAATATCGCATTCTTTATAAAATGGCGCAGTTTGATTTCTTACGGACGCAAGATTTCGGTGATATGTATGCCGATATTCCATCACCCTGTCGTGAGGTTGCCGAATATATATTTGCGGTAATTGAACCGCGGACCCATATATTATTTCCCCAACACATCAACAACCAAGTGTTTTTTGCAGGGTTATGGTTTGGGAAAGATTTTGTGCAGGGCATTCCGATCGCCGGAGACGACACATCTCAGGCGTCAATACTGGAAGGAAAGGTTGCAGAATCAATCGGAAAAACGAGCAGTATTCACGTTGATCCGACAGGAATTATCGTTCCTGTGACGGGGCATAAGATAGATTTACGTTTAATGCACAAACAAATAGAATATGGATGCGAAGTGGATGGGATTAGCCATTTCAATCGTATGTCCGGCGCGACACCCACTGAAAACGCAGTGCTGTATAATACGTCCACGCGGTTTCACAGTTGGTTGAGCGCGCAATATTTGACCGGTATCAATATATTGCGCGTTCCTTATTTTTTGTTTGATGAAAAAGCAAGGGGCCTTCCTTGGGAAAAAACATTATCAGCGATAAACCGCAAAGAAGGCAACAGCATTTACGCATGGCATGGAGCCAGTATCAAACGTGATTTGAGGGCAGAAAAAAATGCCCATCTTTTCAGAGGGCATGATCTTTAATGCTTTAAGAGTGAATTGGCTTACGCCATATAGTTCGGCAACCATTCTTCGTTGATGGCGGTCAAATCTGCAACGGATACGGATGTGCCATCTACCGAGATTGATTTTCCACCTGTTGTCCCGATTTTCTGAACAGGAATGCCTGCGGCGTTGGCGGCAGACAGGATATGTTCAGGGGTTTTAGTGGTTACAACGTAGCGGGATTGATCTTCGCCAAACCAGAAGGCTGCACGGTTGGTACCTGCACAGTCAACGGATGCCCCGATTTGTCCCGCCATCGCCATTTCGGCAATCGCAACCAGCAGGCCGCCGTCACTGACATCATGGCAGGCAGTGATGGAACCGCCGATAATATTTTCGCGGACGAAATCCCCGTTGGCGCGTTCGGCGAGCAGGTCGGTTGGTGGGACAGTGCCTTCTTCCTTGTGATAGAGTTCACGGAGGTAGAGAGATTGACCCAAGTGACCAATCGTTGCGCCGATCACAAGAATGGTGTCACCTTCCGCCACAAAGCCGAGGCCCACCGCTTGTTTATAATCCGCAATCAGGCCGACACCGCCAATGGTCGGGGTCGGTTGAATGGCGGTGCCCGATGTTTCATTATAAAGCGATACGTTGCCCGAGACGATAGGGTAATCCAGCGCGATACAGGCCGCGGCGATCCCCTCGAGAGAGGTCACGATCTGTCCCATGATTTCAGGTTTTTCAGGATTGCCGAAATTGAGGTTGTTGGTAATCGCCAACGGGGTGGCGCCGGTGGCGGTGATATTGCGCCATGTCTCACACACGGCTTGCTTCCCACCTTCGAACGGGTCGGCATGTACGTAACGTGGGGTCACGTCAGAGGTCATGGCCAATGCTTTTGCTTTGTTCGGGATTTTCACCAGAGCCGCATCACCCGCCTTTAACGCTTGGGTCTTCGCAATGCCCGGTGAGAAAATGGTTTCACCCATGACGAGAGAGTCATATTGTTCCCAGATCCAGCGTTTGGAGGCAAGGTCAGGGCAGGCCATTAATTTTTTCAAAGCTGCGACGGCATCATTATTCGCCAGAGGGAAAGATTCGTCATTGATCGCTGCCGCCTTTGTTGGTGCGACGTGCGGGCGGTCATATAATGGAGATTGGTCAACGAGAGGTGGTACAGGGATATCGCACCATTCTTCGCCGTACATATTGAGTTTCAGGCGTTTATCATCTGTTGTGTAACCGATGACTGCGAAGTCCAAGTCCCATTTTTCGATGATTTTACGCGCGATGTCTTCTGATCCCGGTTTCAGGATCATCAGCATCCGTTCCTGCGATTCAGAGAGCATAATTTCGTAAGGCACCATGCCTTGTTCACGTTGCGGGACATCGTCCAGATTCAGCACAACGCCGATTTCGCCTTTGGATGCAATTTCGACCGCTGAGGATGTCAATCCCGCCGCACCCATATCCTGAATGGAAATGATGGTGTTTGACTGCATCAGTTCCAGACAGGCTTCGATCAGCAATTTTTCAGTGAATGGGTCGCCGACCTGAACAGTTGGGCGATTATCTTCGGCACCGTCTACGAATTCGGCAGATGCCATGGTGGCACCGTGGATGCCGTCGCGACCTGTTTTGGAACCGACATAAACGATTGGCTGCCCAACGCCCGCGCCGCGCGCGTAGTAAATGGCATCTTGTTCGGCAAGGCCAACGCACATCGCGTTGACAAGGTTGTTGCCGTTGAACGATTTGTGGAAGTTGGTTTCACCGCCAACGGTCGGAACCCCTGTGGAATTGCCGTAGCCGGAGATACCCGCGACAACCCCTTTGACCAATGTTTTGGTTTTCGGGTGGGATGGCTCGCCGAAACGTAGGGCGTTCAAATTCGCAATCGGGCGACCGCCCATGGTGAAGACGTCACGCATAATCCCGCCGACGCCTGTTGCGGCACCTTGGTATGGCTCGATATAGGACGGGTGGTTGTGGGATTCCATTTTAAAGAGGGCCGCCTGACCGTCACCGATATCAATCACGCCGGCCCCTTCGCCCGGCCCCTGGATCACGCATTTGCCCTTGGTCGGTAATTTTTTTAGATGGATGCGGGATGATTTATAAGAACAATGCTCCGACCACATCACCGAGAACACACCGAGTTCTGTGTAGGTCGGTGTACGTCCCAGAATATCCAGAACCAATTGATATTCGTCAGCGGTCATACCAAATGTTTTGGCGAGAGCCGCATCAACGGTTGGTTCGATGGTCACAGGTTTTTGTTTTTTGATGGCTGTCATTTTTGGGTTTGTCCTTATTCCTAAATCTCTTTAATCATCCCGTTGGAAATATGGCTGTAGCCCATTTCTTCGTAGAATGCTTTGTTTTTTTTGTTACCGTTTAATACCCAGAGCATGGTCATGTCGCATTTGTATTTTTTGGCGACGAGTTCTACACGTTCGAGAATATCGCGACCGATGCCGAGGCCGCGGTAATCTTCTTCGACCACCAGATTATTGACGAGGCCGCAGGGTTGGCCGTTGTTTAAAGGGTCGTCACACACGCGCAGACCTACAACCCCCAGAACTTCGCTGGTATTTTTGGCGGCATAGAGGCGATAATTCATCTCATATGATTTTTGATATTGCGCCCATGATTTGGCGAGGGTCAGGTTGTCGATTGTTTCGGGTGTTTCGATGCGTCCCAGTTGTTGCAGCAATGGAAATACTTCGGCAAATTCCTCTGCGCTGGTCACGTCGTATAATTCGAATGTCGGGACGGGAATGTCGGTCATGTTTATTGTCCTTGTGAAGTGGGGGCCATATATGAAGATTCGGTAGCGGCGGCGTTTTGTACTGCCATACGTTCCGCCAGAAGTGTATAAGTACTGTAATACATGACCGCTATGCCCATCCAGACCGTGGCAATGGCCGAAATGATCTGGGTGTTATGGCTGTAACGGTTGGAATATTTATACAGATTA
This sequence comes from Rhodospirillaceae bacterium, assembly GCA_003452275.1. Lineage (GTDB taxonomy): Bacteria > Pseudomonadota > Alphaproteobacteria > Micavibrionales > Micavibrionaceae > UBA1573. Next base: position 4,632 of record DMIT01000001.1, read on the forward strand.
TAATATTGCCATGTCATGAGCGGCGGGAAAGGAATCAGCGCCAGAAAGATACTGGCGACCATACAGATAATGGCCTCTGTCCGTTTTTTCCAGATTTTTTCAGGCGGGTAAATAACCGCGATTTTATCCCACAGGTAATAACCGACCACGATCAAGGCCACCAAAACTTCGATTTGTCCAAAGCTGTGGGTGGCTTCGTCCCTGCTAAAAATATGAAAGAAAGAAACCACGACAAGGATAGGCGCAGCATAGATAATCTTGTCCGTATCCAGCAATGATTTGATCGAAAATTTGCTCATCTTTTTCTTCACTTCTTTCCTGCCACGCCCGCCTGCGCGGGGATGACAAAGGGGTTAGGCTAAGGCCTCCACCAGAGATTTAAAGAGGCCGATGCCTTGGTGGCCGTTGGCGTGGGGGGTGACGGCGTTTTCGGGGTGGGGCATCATGCCCATGATGGTTTTGCTGTCATTGAAGACACCGGCAATGTTGGAGACGGAGCCGTTGGCATTGGCGGCGTCTGTGATCGCGCCCGAGGCATCGCAATAACGGAAGGCGATCTGGTCTTTATCTTCCATGGCTTTCAGGCCGTCGGCGTCAATAAAGTAGTTTCCTTCGCCATGGGCGATGGGCACCTGAATGACCTGATGTTTGGCAAAGGCATTGGTAAAGTCGGTTGTATTATTTTCAACGCGCAGATGAACCTGTTTACACATGAATTTCATCGAGCGGTTATGGAGCAGGGCCCCCGGAACAAGACCGGTTTCCACCAGCATTTGAAAGCCGTTACAGACCGCAAGCAGGCGAACACCTTTATGCGCGCGGGCAATGACTTCCTGCATGATCGGGGAATGGGCCGCCATCGCGCCGCAGCGCAGATAGTCACCATAGGAAAAGCCACCCGGTAGAACCATCAGGTCACAATCCGGCAACGCCGAATCCTTGTGCCAGACAATGTGTGGAGCATGGCCGGTGACATGGGTCAGGGCCATCTCCATATCTTTTTCGCGGTTGCTTCCGGGGAAGAGAATAATGGCTGATTTCATCGCGGTTTTCCCTATTTTTCTTGGGGGCATAAATTTTATGTGATGGGCGGAACACTAGATGATCTTCCGGTTTTTGCCAATAGCAAACCCGTGATTTTTGTCAAAAATATCAAGTACATCTATGGCAGGGAGAGGGCAGAAGGTGCGTAATAAAATTTCATTTTTGCTCGCTTTTGCGTCATCATTCAAATATATATTGCAATAATCCGGAAAAATGATGTAGCCTTGGCTTAACAAGTGCGGCTTAACCGCGCGAACCGGTGGGCGAAATGCGCCCCAGCGAGTTGACAGGACATATAAAATCTTGGACATGGCGAACATAAAAAAAGCCCCAACTGGGGGGGCTTCGTTGCTGTGGTTATTCACAGGTTATTCACAAAAATTATAAATTCTTTTCCGCTTCGATCTGGCGCGTGGCTTCGGCGACATTTTTATCAATGATGGCATCAACCTCATCCGCGTTAAACGGAATGTTGCGAGCCTCGAAATCGGCTTGCAGCTTGCGTTTGACGTCGTTATAGCCCGGTTCGTCAAGGTTGGAGGAAATGACTTCTTTGGCATAATCGTCGGCTTCAGCAGCCACCAAGCCGAATTTCCCCGCAGCCCATAAACCGATCAGCTTGCTGGCGCGCGCCTCGATCTTGAACATGGTTTGTTGGTCCATGGAAAATTTGGTTTCAAACGCTTCCTTGCGGTCATTAAAACTCATACGGCACTCTATCTCTTTATGTGTGATTTTGAATTATAGATTAAGATAGAATGCCGGATGAAATTTGCAATCTTTTTATGCGCTTGCCGTTTTTAAAATTAATTTGGCCGCCATCTGGTGCTTTAATAAAAACAGGCGTTCCAGTGCATTTTCCGAAATATCGAGTTGGTTGGAGGAAAAATCGGCTAATAGTCTTTCTTTTACCAAAGATTGGCCTTTATCGACCAAGACCAGACTATCGAGTTCCGCCACGAATTTTGCAGACTGGTGCTGATCCAGCGATAGGCGTTCGGCAGCCCATTGTGCAACCAAATGCGTGGTTTTCGCCTTGATTTTAAAGGCAATTTCCTCGTCCATCGCAAATTTTGTCTCAAAACTGCGGCCTCTGTCTTCAAAAGACATAATACTTGTCATGTAAGTTTCTCCCGATAATCTCTGGTTAAGTGTTGAAATGGTTTTACTTGAATGCCATACCTATTTTATACCAAATAACCCTAACAAATTTATTAACGCGCAAGGTTAGAGAATGATTTTTCCTGGATTCAAGTCATCCCGCCGCAAAGTCATTTATGACGGCAAAGCCAAAACATTGTTCGAAGGGCCAGAACCCGGAACGGCCATTCAGTATTTCAAGGATGACGCCACCGCCGGAAACGGCGCGAAACATGAGGTCATTGCCGGTAAAGGCGTGTTGAATAACCGTATTTCCGCGCATCTGATGACCAAGCTTGAGGGCATCGGGATTCCGACCCATTTCCTGAAATCCCTCAATATGCGCGAACAATTGGTACGGCAGGTCGAAATTATTCCGGTCGAGGTCGTGGTGCGCAATGTCGCCGCCGGTTCCATGGTCAAAAAATTCGGGATCAAAGAAGGCACCGTCCTCAATTATCCGCTGGTCGAATTCTATTATAAAAAAGATGAACTGGGCGACCCGATGGTCAGTGAAAACCATATCATCAATATGGGATGGGCCGATCCCTATGAACTGGAAGAAATGGTGGCGCAGGCATGGCGGATCAATGATTACCTGTCCGGCCTGTTTGCCGGCATCGGCATTCGCCTCGTCGATTTCAAGGTCGAATTCGGCCGCTTGTTCGGCGAATATGAAGAAGTCTATATTCTGCTCGCCGATGAAATATCGCCCGATAATTGCCGCCTGTGGGATGATAAGACAGGGGCCAAACTGGATAAGGATTTATTCCGTCAGGATAGCGGCAATATCATCGAAGCCTATCAGGATGTCGCCAAACGTCTGGGCCTTGTGCCTCAGAGCGGCATCATGCAGGGCGGAAATGTCGATGAACAGATCGCGGCCTCGCTCGGCGAAATTGAAAATGAATTGGCGCGTGAACGTAAATTGCGCTCAATCAATAAGTCATCTCCAACCAAACCATGGAAATAACATAGGAAAGTCAAAATGAAAGCAGTTGTAAAAGTTACTTTGAGAAAAGGTGTTCTCGACCCGCAAGGCAAAGCCATCGGCAATGCATTGCATTCTCTGGGGTTCGCCGAAGTCGGTGATGTCCGTCAGGGCAAGTTTATCGAAATCGAAGTGCCGGACGGAACCTCCCAAGACCGTCTGAAAGACATGTGCCAGAAACTCCTTGCCAATCCGGTCACCGAAGATTTCGAAATCTTGATGGCGGGATAGGATCAGGGGAAAGAATGAAAGAGATTTCTCCCCAACCTGAATTTTTAAAACAGAAACTTGGCAGGGATATATTTGTGCCTTTTGGTGGGACGCAGATGTTGGGAGAGATGTTTATCCTCGCGCTTCGTTATATTTTTAGACATTATCATCAAACGAATTTCGTCCCTACGCTGGTAGGGGATGCTCTTTTGGCGAGAATTACTGATCTTGATCGGCATATGATCGAACGAGATATCAATCATATTGCCGGAATTTTTGCGCAGCATGGTTATCGATTGGGAACTTTCCATGATGATTCTGATAAAATTATGAAATTGGGCAGCGAATTCAAAAGAGCAAATTATTATGCCCCGCGTGAAGATTTGTTGAAACCTGACGGCGAAGTGATTGATATACTGCCCTTGTCCTATGCCCTGAAATAAATGTGAAAAATTTGCAGTTGAGGAGTCAATCTGTTATATTTTAAGCATGAAAAAGCCGAATAAATTATATCGAAGATTAGGGGCCAAACGGAGTGCTGCCGGTGCTGCTTTTGCGGCTGTGCGTCACCCTGTGCGTTCCTTGCGGGCCAGTTTCGGATGGGATGTCCATGCGAAAGATATTGCAGAAGGGTTGAATATCGGCCCCTGCAAACATGCTTATCAACTGGTCATGGAAACTCTCGGCTCGTGGAAGAAAACTTATCGTGGCCCGCAATTGAGCTGGATGTTCAAAATGTGGTCGATGCCGCGTCCCAAACGCCCTGCACCCGCCCCCAAACCGGAAATGGACTAAGTCATGATGAAAATGCGCAAAATGGCATTGATCGACGTTTTCACCGGCTGGCAAAACAGGCGGGCCCGCGATATTGCCGATAGCATGGGCAACCGTTCGGCGGATGCCTATTCGATTTCCCTCGTTCAACAAACATTGGGCAAACTGCAAGGGCTCAAAGGGGTTTTCGAACTGGCGGCCAATGCTTATCGGTCATTCAAAATCGGTGGGACGACCGGCCGCCCTTATAAACCGACTTTTGCTTTTCCGGCCCCTCATCCGGAACCGCGTTAAAAGTGACATTCTCTTTATTCTTTGACCGCACGCGCAACCGTCAGGATATTGACCGATTTCGCCCCCGCCGCTTTCAGGACTTTGGCGCATTCCTCGAGCGTTGCGCCGGTGGTGAACACATCGTCAATCAACACGATATCACGGCCTGAACATTGCCCTGCATAAGACGGGTTGATGTCAAAGGCCCCGGCGACGTTTTTATGGCGGTCTTTGGCATTCTTATGGCCTTGGGGTGGCGTATGCCGTGTGCGCAGCAGGGCATCTGGCCAGCAGGTCACACCCGATAATTTGCCGATCTTGATCCCCAGCACTGCGGCCTGATTATAACGACGCTTGACCATGCGCATCCAATGCAGCGGCACCGGAACGATCACTGCGGAAGGGATCAGGAATTCTGCGCCGGCCTTCGCCAGTAAGGGCGCAAGGGTGGTATGCAGATGCAGGGCATCGCCATGTTTGAAGGCCAGCACCATTTTGCGGCTGCCGTCATTATAGACAAACAACGATTTTGCCCGATCAAACGGGCGCGGAGCTGTCAGGCAGAGGGCACATAAAAGATCGTCAGGCTGCACAGAATCGGTCATACTGTCGACCACGAACGGCACCCCGCAACACCGGCAAGACGGATCAGTGACAAAGGTCAAATCTTTCCACGCCCGCGGGGATATAGCCCCCACCGCCCCGACGATATCGCCGTTGACAGGACAGCGCGGCGGGAGAATTACATCTAATCCCCATGTGAGAATCCCCTTGGAAAATAAATATGCTGATCGATAGAGGTGTTGCAAAAAAATAATCCTTTCAGTCTCTTGAAAGCATAGGATAGAGTTTTACATCGCACCAGAAGAAATTTAACACCCATCAGGAGAATTCCATGTCTAAAATTGCCGTTATTTATCATTCAGGTTACGGGCACACCCAACGCGTTGCCGAACAAGTCGCCGCGGGGGCAGGGGCCGAACTGATCGCCATTGATGCGGACGGCAATCTTCCTGACGGCGCATGGGATATATTGTCTGCCGCCGATGCCATTATCTTCGGCGCACCGACCTATATGGGCAATGTGAGTTGGCAATTTAAAAAATTCGCCGATGCGTCTTCGAAAGTATGGTTCACCCGCGGCTGGCAGGACAAGGTCTTCGGCGGTTTTACCAACAGCGCCAGTTTGAACGGCGATAAACAGGTTTCCCTGATCTGGATGCAAACCCTTGCCTCCCAGCATGGCGGTATCTGGGTCAG
>DMIT01000177.1:0-4464 GCA_003452275.1 Rhodospirillaceae bacterium
TCACCCAAAAGCACCGCCAAGGTCGAAATCCATCATTTACGGATCGCCATTTATTTAAGCGTCATGTCCTATATCATTACTTTTGCCTTTCTGCTGGCGGGGGTGATGGCATGGAGGGTGGCTGATCTGCTGTTTTAAACGGCTTTTTATATATTTGTTGACAGTTTTTGCGCCCCCGTTTTATACATAATAAAAAAGAGGTGTTAAAATGGATATCAAAGAGCTGAGCATTGATGAACTGCGTGAGGCCCGTGAGCAATCGTATCATTCGGCAATAGAATATTTTAATCGGGCCTGTCTCTATGGTGAATATGCGCTTTTATCCGGTCAACGAACCCGCCAATTGACGGGGGCGACAATAGGATCGGCTTGTGTTTCTGGCTATATGAAAATAGATGAGGACGTATCGCCGCTCGCGGCAAGCGTATCGGCGGGGATCACTTTGGTTTTTGCCTTTGCGGCGTGTTATCAAAAATATAAGGAAATCTATTGCAGAGAGCAGCGTCGCGAGTTTCAGAGTTTCTCGTTTATAGCCAATGAAAATACCGCAGTTTATAGCATGGAATTGTTGCAGCGTAGACATTCCCCCGCATTACGCATTGTACAGAATGAATAATTCTGGCAGTTTTTGACGGACATAAAAACAAACCCCCGCAAATTGCGGGGGTTTGATGTCAATGGAACAGATTTATTTGCTTGCAGCGGCTTTTTTATCGTCTGCTGCAACGGTCATTTTGACAATTTTGTCAGGATTTGCAGGTGGTTCGCCACGTTTGATCTGGTCAACGAATTGCATACCTTCTACCACTTGTCCCCACACGGTATATTGCTTGTTCAGGAAGCTGCAATCGGTGAAGCAGATAAAGAATTGCGAGTTCGCGGAATCAGGATTGGAAGATCGCGCCATCCCGACCGCGCCGCGGCCAAAGTTGGTCGAGTTGAATTCGGCCTTGATGTTCGGTAAGTCTGAACCGCCGGTTCCTGTTCCTGTCGGGTCACCGGTTTGCGCCATGAAGCCGTCAATCACGCGGTGGAAAATGATTCCGTCATAGAATCCCTTGCGGGTCAGCGTTTTGATTTGCTCGACATGTTTCGGAGCAACTTCAGGCATCAGTTTAATCACCACGCGTCCATAAGTCGTATCAAGATAAATGGTATTTTCCGGATCCAGTTTCAGATCATCGGCATTGGCTGGTGTCGTTGCGGTCATGATTAATAAGCTCCCGAGTAAAAGTAATAAAGCGCGCATGGATGTTCCTTTCAAGATGATAGTATTGTCATGCAGTGAAAGTTAAACTAAAGTCTTCGTTCCGTTGTGGCAAGAGGGAATCATCAGCAACCAGAAAGTTGCCACAGGTTGAAATTGGTGATTATATGATTGCCTTGTCAAAGTTATAAAAGCGGGAGCAGCTATAAAATGATACAAAAATTATTGATAATGGCTCTATTTGCATTCCTGTCATTTGCACCATCGGATGCGCAGGCTCAAAAACTGGCCAAAAATATTTATGGCTTTGAATTCCAGAATATTGACGAAGACGGCAAAATCAAATTATCCGATTATAAAGGCAAGGTGGTGATGATCGTCAATACCGCGTCCGAATGCGGGTTCACCCCACAATATAAGCAGTTACAGGACATATATACCAAATATAAAAGCAAGGGACTGGTGATTATCGGGGTGCCGAGCAATGATTTCGGAAATCAGGAACCTGGCACAGGCAAAGAGATTGCCAGATTTTGTGAAATCAATTACGGCGTGACCTTTCCGCTGACCTCCAAATATATCGTATCAGGCGGCAATGCCCACCCATTTTATAAATGGGCCAAAGCCAAACTGGGCGACGATGCGGCGCCGAAATGGAGTTTTCACAAATATCTGATTGGTCGCAATGGACAATTGGTCACTTCTTTTGTGTCCAACATTTCTCCGACCGATGGTAGGGTTATCGCCGCAATCGAGCAACAGATCGGCAAGCAATAAATATCAGCGATGCCTACGTCCTTAAGGTCATCGCAACTATCCGCGGATTTCGTTCAACAATCCGTTGACTTGAAATTGCAATTGTTCTGCAATTTCCGACAGTTCGGTTGCGGCCAAGGTTAGTTGTTGGGCGGCTATTCCGGTTTCTTGCGCACTGCTTTGAACTTCACTGATATTCTGGGATACTTGTTGTGTGCCGCCTGATGCTTGGGTCACATTTCGCCCAATTTCGGATGTTGCCGCATCCTGTTCCTCGACCGCACTGGCAACGGTTGTTGTCGAATGGTCTATATCCTGAACATTATTGATAATCAACTGAACGACATCCACCGTCTCGCGAATGGCTTCCTGGATTTTCCCCACGCGTTCATCTATCTGGATTGTTTTTGAGGCGGTTTCGGTTGCCAATTTTTTCACTTCGGTTGCCACAACTGCAAATCCTTTTCCGGCTTCACCCGCGCGCGCGGCTTCGATGGTCGCATTTAAAGCGAGAAGATTGGTTTGTTCCGCAATATCTTTGATCGCACCGATCACGTCCCCAATCGAATCCGCCAGAATGTTGAGGGCATTGATTTTTTCGGCGGCACTGATGGCTTCGCTGGACGCCCGACTTGATTTGTCGGCCACACTTGATATCTGGCGGGAAATTTCATTGCTGGATGCGGCCAATTCTTCGGTCGCAGCGGCAACAGCCTGAACATTATTGTCTGCTTCCAACGCTGATGATGCCACGATCTGACTGATATTCTGCGCGTTCTCTGAAATATTGGTCATTTGTGAAGAGGTTACTTGGATTTGTGCGGCTGATTTCACCAAGGCCTGAATGATGCCGGCGGTTCGGGCATCGAATGTATCTGCCAATTGATTCATCATTTCTTTTTTGGCTTTTTCTTCGGCCTGTTTCTGGTTTTCACGTTCCAGATGCGACTTTTTTTCTAAGACAAGAATTTCTTCCTGCTGACGCAAATTGCTTTTTTGTGCGACAAGCGCCGCATTCCGGACAAACCAGACAGCTATCCCTGACGCGAGGGCCGCAGCAAAAGCAAAGGACAAGGATAGTATCAACGCCATCTGGATGCGTTCTACCTTCGCCAGATAATCGGTGAGCCGGATATCCGCCCCGACGATACCGACAAACTCTCCCTTGCTGTTGGTAAGAGGCGCATAACCGCTCAAAAATGTGCCCCAGTCGTCTGTATAAGATTCTTCCTCGACCATCGGCTTTTTCTGTGCGAAGGTTTCTTTCATAATGTGAGTGGCATTTTCGTATTTTTCCATGACATCGGACGTGTCATCCTTATCGCCGGCTTTCAGCAGCTTGGAATCAAGGACAAAGAATAATTTTCCATCCTTTTCGATGATCGTATAGATAAAGGCAATGTTATGGTTGGCCTTTAAAATACCCAAAAAGGGGGCCCGCACGCGTTCGTACAGCTCTGATCCTTTTTGTGCAGGCTCGGTAATTTGTTGGTGAGCATCGACGTCCACCATATTAGAGGCCGTTTTTGCAATATTCATCAGATTTTGCTGTACCTCTTTTTTCAAAGAGTCGATTGATCTTTCATACACCAGAAATCCCGCCGTGGAAGAGACGATGATGACCACAAGGGCGGCAAAGAATGCGTCACGATACGCCAGATTTTTAAAATCAGGGAGGCGGAATAGCCGGGGTTTTGCAGAAATTGTGTTGGGGGCGGTATTGTGTGAAGACATATGGGTATTTCCTAGAAAAGCGTATTAAAAGGAGGGGCAATCCAAAGATCGGAATAACCGGAGAAACAAGCGTTTTAAGAATTCAAAACGCAAAAAGACGCAGCAATAAAATGAAAGGGCAAAAGTAGTTTATTTTTTGCCGTGCAGAATCATCGATTTTTTAACCTGAGACTCACCAGTGCCCGTAGATTGACCGGTCGGCATGGCTGACTTCTGGTCTTGAGAAATGGTTTTCCCATCTTCATTCCCAGCTGCCGGCTCAATATTTTGTACAGGGGATGCGCTCGGTTTGTGATAGCGCACTTGATAAGATTTGCTGCCTTTGATCAAAATAGGCTGTTTTTGATCATAATCTGCGGCAATCACAGAAAATGGAAGGGTCACAAGAATAAGAAACGAGAGGATAAAATGCGTCATGATTTTTTCACACCATATTAAAAGTATATTTGCATATCATGTTAACTGTATATCTTATTTCGATGAATTAAGCAATTTTTTAAGCAGTCTTAAAAGGAACGGGATACGGTAAAAACAGCTTTGCTACCACATCCATCCGCACATTCGCTCGGTTCATTCAGGTTTGTATCGGTGTATTTCAAACTGGTATTGAAACCATAAATTTTATAACCGACTCCCAAAGACCAGGTCGCATAATCTGCCACCCCGAAGGCTGCATTGTCTTCGATCCATTGGTATCCCAGGCTTGCATCAGCCGTAAATTCTTTTGGTAATGGAACGGCTATGTTAACCGCAGGGTACCAAGCCTG
>DMIT01000177.1:4569-4718 GCA_003452275.1 Rhodospirillaceae bacterium
TCCCAGTTGAGGCCGTTCATTTCACCACTGATCCCCCCGTAGACATCCATTTCGGTGGTGGCGTCTTCGAAATCAACGCCGGATGCCCAGATACCAGCATAAAGGCCTGTATCCCCATCTGCCCAATCCAGACCGCCTTGAATAGTCGG
>DMIT01000087.1 GCA_003452275.1 Rhodospirillaceae bacterium
GGTTGAGCCAAAAAGAAAAAGACAAAATGGATTTTTACACCCGTCAATTTGTCGATGCGCTGGCTCCGTCAAATTTTGCCATGACCAACCCCGAAGTCCTGCGCGCCACCATGGATACGCAGGGACAAAATCTGATTAAAGGTTTGACCAATCTGGTCGAGGATCTGGAACGCGGTCATGGTGATCTGGAAATCAGTAAAACCCAGTATCAATTTTTCGAAGTCGGCAAAAATCTGGCAACGACCCCCGGTTCGGTTATTTTTGAAAATGAATTGATGCAGCTTATCCAGTATGAACCATCGACCAAACAGGTTTATAAAACGCCGTTGCTGATCGTGCCGCCATGGATCAATAAATATTATATCCTCGATATGCGTCCTGATAATTCCTATATCAAATGGGCCGTGGAGCAAGGACATACAGTCTTTTGCATTTCCTGGGTCAACCCTGACAAAAAATTGGCAAAAAAAGGTTTCGGCAGTTATGTTGAAGAAGGTTTGCTGACAGCTCTTGAAATAATCGAAAAAGCCACAGGTGAAAAGTCAGCTAATATCATCGGATATTGTATCGGGGGCACACTTCTTGCCACCGCACTGGCCTATATGACTGCCAAAAAATTGGACAAAAAAGTCGCATCGGCCACGTTCCTGACCACATTGATCGATTTCCGCCATGCGGGAGATTTATCCATTTTCGTCGATGACGAGCAATTAAAACTGATCGATGAAAAAATGGAAAAATCAGGCGTGCTGGAAGGTAGTGATTTGCGCCATACTTTCAGCCTTCTCCGCGCCAATGACCTGATCTGGTCATTTGTGGTCAATAATTACATGTTGGGAAAAGAACCGTTTCCATTCGACCTGTTATACTGGAATGATGATTCCACCAATATGCCTGCGGAAATGCATCGTTTCTATCTGCGTAATATGTACCGCGATAATAAACTCTGCCGCCCGAACGGCATCAAGATTAACGACACGCCGATTGATGTCAGCAAAATTAAAGTGCCGAGTTATTTTATATCGACCAAAGAAGACCATATTGCCCCGTGGGCATCCACCTATGAAGGGATGCATTTATTGGGCGGTGATAAAACATTTATATTGTCGGCATCCGGTCACGTTGCAGGAGTGGTAAACCCGCCCGCCGCAAACAAATATCATTACTGGGCCAATGACAAAATTGATGACCGCGAACATGCCGAAGACTGGCTGGCCAAAGCTACTCAACATGAGGGATCATGGTGGACTCATTGGGCAGAATGGATTAAAAATACCAGCGGCCCGAAAATTCCCGCCCGTAAAGCCGGCGGCGGAACCTTGAAAATCATTGAACCCGCCCCGGGCCGTTACGTAAAGAAAAAGGCAAAATAAGCTTTGTCCCGCTATTTCCTTGACAAATCATCGTAATTTTATTATGAAAATGTCAAAGGTGGTAAAATGACCCAATCGCATATGATTCGACTCGATCCATCGGCAATCTCTTTGACATCACAAGAGAGCGCAATATATGGACATTTAAGACGTATATTCCACGACGTCACCCTCTTTGGTGGTTGCCTGCGGGATAATTATATCCGCACACATACCCCCTATTCTACCCCGACAAAAGACATTGATGTCAAAGTCAGCCATCCCGCGATTTTATTTCCGCAGCCTGTGNNAATTGACAGACTGGCTTGGGCTTCATGTAACCAGCGTCAAGAATCGCCATGATCGCTGGTCATTAGAAATTGCCAACCATGACAATCCCGACGATAAACCTGTTGATATTTCATTCATGAAGCCCTTCACTGCACCTAAGAGAAGCCCAGAGTTTATTATTAGCCCTGTGCAAGTTCCTTTTTCTGCCGTTGCTTTTCATGATGAGAGATTCATTGCACATATCAATTTTCGTCGTGATACCGAGAGTATGACATTCAGGATTCCACGTCATAAGGATCTGAGACGTATTTTATGGGAGAATGATTATTTCCACAGAATGAAAGAGAAATATCCTGCTCTCAAACTTGGCAACCCCGAGATGCCTTTCCTGATAGCTGCCTCCAAAATATACGGGCTGATAGGCAGGAATAGAAAAGACATGGAAGCCCAACAATTCAATGTTCCCAGCCCTCATTAGAAAAAATCTATTTTATTCTGACCGGCTCGGGCGCAATCCCAAGCCAGGTGATCGGAGATACGACCGATACGGATGTCTCGGGTGAACCTTCGATAATGCGCGATGTGCGGACGACATAGACCAACACGCCTTTTTCAATATCGACCAGACGTTTGACATCCAGTGTTTTAAAGATGATAGAACGGTTTTCATCAAATACCTGTTCACCATCATCATCGGTTGATATTTTCTTGAGGTAAGATACCGGCCCTGTCTGGACACAGGACACGCTGGCAAGCGATGGGTCTTCGGCAAGCCCTAAACCACCTTTAATACCGCCGGTACGTGGGCGCGCGACATAGCACGTAATGCCCTTTATTTTCGGGTCATCAAAGGCCGAGACAACAATTTTATGGTTGGGGCCGATCAGTTTGAAAGCCGTACTTACCGCCCCGATTTCGCGGGAATCAGAGGCCTGAGCCTGTCCAAAAGATAACATGGCAACAATCAGAACCAGAGCAGTCTTCAACATGGTTTACCCCTTATATTCTTTGGCCAGTGCCGCGTAACGGTCGGCGGAAATTTGTAGATATTCAATTTCTTCGGGTGTCATATCGCGCATATAACGCGCCGGACGCCCGCCCCATAATTGGTGGCGTGGAATGCGCTTGCGCGGCGTGACCATTGATCCGGCAGCCACCATTGCTTCATCTTCGACCACCACTTCGTCCATGACCAGAGATTGCATTCCGATAAATGCGCGGTTGCCGATGGTGCAGGCATGAAGAAGCGCCATATGGCCAACGGTCACGTCATCACCGATATAAGTCCCCTGCACGCCCAGAGATGTATGGATGACAGTACCATCCTGAATATTGGTGCGGGCACCGATTTTAATATCGTTCACATCACCGCGCAATGTGGCCCCAAACCAGATGCCGGTTCCTGCGCCAATTTCGACATCACCGATAATGGCTGCATTTTCAGCAACGAAAGCGGTGCCATCAATTTTCGGCGTTATGCCACGATAGGGTCTAAGCAGCATTGCGACCCTTTATCCAACGTCCGAACAAGGCCTGAACCACGTTGGCTTTCTGTGATTTTTCTTTGGCGGCCTTGGCTTCGATATAATCATAAATGGCCTTTGGCACATCGACCTTACAGAAAGTTTCCAGTCCTTTGAAATCGGGGGCACTATTGGCCTCGCAGACTTTATATCCATCATCGGTAAAGAGCAGGTCGATCCCTGCAATTTCCAGTCCCAAGGCTTTACATGTATCGATAGCGATTTTTTCAATCTCCGGCGTAATCGGCACCGGTTCGCCCACACCTCCGCGCGTGATATTGGATTTAAAACTGCCATCGGTTGACTTGCGTTCCATGCAGGCAAGAACCTTCCCACCCACACAGAAAGCGCGAACATCTCGGCCACGACTGGTTGCAATGAATTCCTGAAACAAAACGGGCGTATCATTCGCCCCTTGATGCACCAGAATCTCGCTTAGATCACGTAGCGAATCAGGCGTCTCGCATAAAAAGACACCGCCCCCTTGGGTACCTTTCAATGTTTTGACAATGACCGGATAGCCTATCTGTCTGGTGACAACCTCGGCATCAATCGGGCATTTGGCAAACATGGTTTTGGGAATCGGAATATTTTTCTGCGCCAGAACCTGCATGGTGAATAATTTATCAATCGCCTGCTCAATGGCTTCGGCACTATTAATGACCATCACGTTATTAAACAGCATGTGGCGAACGACTGAAATGCTTAAATAGGTCGAAGCCGCGCCCATGCGGGACATGATAACATCCGGACGTTCTATGCCCTTGCCATCAATAAATACATTTTGCACATCGCAACCACCGATCAGAATTTTGAATTGCGCAGGGGACAAGATTTCCACCTCATGACCACGCGTTCTGCCAGCTTCCTGAAGCCTTTTGATTTCATATGTTCCTGGAACGTCACCATTGATGTCGCCCTCCCAGATGTACCATATTTTCATGAAACGCCTTTTCGTATAAGTTTAATATTAAAATGAACATATCTTTTTTATCTGCTTTTGGTTCCAAAAGCAAATCGCAGCCAATCATATAGGAATTATTTTTAATTTCTCAATGGTTTCCCGGTGTCCAGCATATGTTCGATACGCGCCAGCGTTTCAGGGCGACGAGCAAGTTTCATAAATTCCTCGCGTTCCAGTTTGATGATATCATCTTCTTTCAACGGCGTTGTCCAGTCGGCCTTCTCACCGCCCGATAAAACACGCGCCAAAGCTTCGCAAACGATCACATCATAAGGGGATGCCTTACCAGTTTTGCGAAGATCGGCAACTGCCATTTCCAGTGCATATTTTCCTGACGGCCCCGCGAGGCGAATATCCTCGCGCTGAACAGGCGGTTGATACCCGTTCACCAGTTCGAGTGCCTTTTTCTTTGCGTCAAACAGCAAACGATTCCTGTTCATGGTGATACCATCTGTATCGCGCAGATAACCGATATCCTTGGCATCGGCGGCGGATTTGGCGACCTTGGCGGTGCCGATTGTCTCGAACGCCTGACGCAATGGCCCCATCGGGGTATTTTTCGGCGAGAACCAGAGCTGCTTGCCGCCCGTGAGTTTGTCAGAGGCCTTAGCCTCTGCCGCCTGATAACGAAGGAGCATTTCCTTACAGCCGCCCCACCCCGGAATAAAGCCGACACCGACTTCAACCAGACCGCAATAGGTTTCCGCATCCGCCTGAATATGGTCAGAATGAAGCAAGATTTCACAGCCCCCGCCAAGTGCCAGACCGGATGGTGCCGACACCACGGGGAACGGCGCAAATTTCAAAGATTTATAGGCACGTTGCCCACCCGCCACCAATTCTTCGATCTGTGGCCAGAGAGCGATATTCGCCGCGAACAAGGCCAACCCCAAATTTGCACCGGCAGAGAATGCCGAACCTTCGTTATAGACAACCAATGCTTTGAATTGTTTATCTGGCCCCGTGATTTTCAGGGCCTGATCGATGGCCGCAAAGACTTGATCGTCCAGCGCATTCATCTTGCCGGTAAATTCCAGACACAGTGCGCCATCACCAATATCCCAGAGTGCCGCAGAGCCTGTTTTAAAGACTGGTTTTGATTTGAGTTTAATGTCTTTGAGCAACAACACACCATCTGCACGCACGACCGCATGATATGTGCCGTCAGTCCCAAAATAGGATTGCTCGCCATTTTCAACTTTATAGAACGAACCGGAGCCAACCATCTCAACCAGTTTCGGCACAGGTCGGCCCAGTTTTTTGAGTTCGGAGGCAAACCATTCCGCCCCCAGTTCATCAATCATCTCAAACGGGCCGCGTTTCCAGTTAT
>DMIT01000229.1 GCA_003452275.1 Rhodospirillaceae bacterium
GGAATCATTTCTCCATAGAATTTTTTGGCTTTCATGGATGGTATGTGGGATCAGCAGGTTATGACCTATCCGCAAATAGCTCCAACTTTAACGCTCGTGTCGCCGCAACTAATAATGTTTCCAAATCAATAGAAGCAGTCGGAAATGGATGGTATAGATGCTCTCTGACCGCAACCTTGGATTCATCTGCTTCCCCGACATCTGTGCCACGTATTAATTTTCTTTTCAGCAACGCCGCAACCTATAATAATTATACTGGGGACGGCGCATCGGGAATTTATATCTGGGGCGCGCAGCTTGAAGCCGGCGCATTCGCCACTTCCTATATCCCGACCACAACGGCAGCGGTGACACGGGTAGCTGACAATCTGTTCATGCCTGTTGGAAGCTGGTACGCCGCATCGCAAGGAACGCTGCTGGCAAGAGCTTTGAATGGCGTCAATGACAGTGTTGTTGGAATCGCCGCTCTTGAGAAAAGTGGATCGGTCGGAGCAGACAGGCTAACACTTATTAGAGCCTCAACATTGCAGATCGAAGCTATGTCAAGGGTCGGAAATACAAACCAATTCCAGACCGCCATCTCTGGAAATGGTCATAACAGCTCAAATTTAACCGCCTTCGCCTATCAGCCTAATAATTTTAGACAATCCCTAAATGGGACATTATCTTCCCTCGGCACCTCGGGAAATGTGCCAACAGTAGATACATTCAGGCTAGGTGCTTGGAATGGAGGGGATCGATATTACGATGGATGGCTACAAACAATTAAATATTACCCCCTGCGCGTCAGAGATACCCAACTCCAGCTTTTGACCCAGTAAGATTATATGATATTAGCCAAGAGCGAAGGCGCGATTCAAATCATTGATTATAATCTCCGGATTTTCTGTGCCAATCGATAGACGCAATGCGCCGCGCTCTATTCTGGCAGCTTCTTTTTGTTCAGGCGAAAATAGACGATGCGTCGTATCGAACGGATGAATGACCAATGTCTCTTCAAAACCGATATTGGCTTCATGTCTGATATGCTGGAGAGATTGGATCAAACGCCCTGCAATACCATCATCGCCTTTAGGTTTAAAAAGCAGGAGAGCCGCAGGAGATTCCAGATATTTCAGCGCGGCCTGATGGCTGGGGTGATGATCTAATCCTGCATAATGAACCCATTCCACGGACGGATGCCGGATCAAATATTCCGCAACCTGATTTGCATTGTCGATATGACGTTCCAACCGTTTATCCAGATTGGCCGCATTATCGATCAGTTTGGCTACATCGGCGGGATTCAAGGATGGGCCGAACAAAGTCAGATTTTGGCGAACGATGGCGGCAAAAGCCTTATCATTAAATGCATCTGCCAGAGAAGCAATTCCGTTCGGACGGGCGTTGGACAATGCCGGCCATCGGCCATCATTTTTCCAGTTGAAATTTCCGGCATCAATCACCGCCCCTGCCAGCAAATCCCCCTTGCCATTGAAAAATTTGGTCAGTGACGAGGTCACAATATTGGCACCCCATTCTATCGGGCGGCATAGCAACGGGGTTGCCAGCGTATTATCGACAACCAAAGGAATATTGTGTTTTTGGGCGATGGCAGCCAAGGCCTCAAGATCGGCCACTGTTCCGTCAGGATTGGAAATAGTTTCAACAAAAATAGTGCGGGTATTCTCTGTGACCTGTTTTTCAAAACTTTCCGGTACAGCAGGATCAGCGAAGCGGGCCAACCTCCCTATGCTGGGCAACCAATTGCTTAGAAGCGAGCTTGTTCCACCGAAGACCCGCGATGATGCAACAATTTCATCACCGGCTTTCGGCAACAGCGCATTAAAAACAAGAAAATTGGCAGCCTGCCCCGATGCCACAGCAACCGCCGCACTTCCTCCCTCAAGCGTTGTCAGAAAACGCTCCAACACTCCCCCCGCCGGCGTACCGGTACGCCCATATGTGTATCCGAATTCCTCCCGGGCCGCAAAATGCGCCGCAGCCTCTTCAAGTGTTCCCAAAGGAAATGAAATACGGTCGGGATTATCGAGTAAGTTCAACTCACTACGCGCATCCGCCAAAGCCGTATGAAAGCGGGATGTCGTTGCAGTATTCAGGTAAGCAGGCATATTATATTTCTCCTATAAAATGATCAGGCCATTAGTCTTTGTAGGGCTTCTATAATCGTGCTTTGCATTCGGCTTTTATCCAGTGCTTGTTCCAGATCTGCAATCAAATCGCGCACATCTTCGATCCCGACGGACAAACGGATCAATCCATCCGAAATTCCCAATGCATCGCGTTGTGCCGGCGGAATAGAGGCATGGGTCATCGATGCCGGATGTTCGATCAGGCTTTCAATACCGCCCAGACTTTCGGCCAGAGTAAAATAACGTGTGGCCTTGAGGAAAGCAGTGCTGCGTTCCACACCGCCTTTGATAACAAATGAAATCATGCCGCCGAAATGATGATCCGTCATCTGGCGTTGTGCCAGATCATGTTGCGGATGGGACGGCAGGCCGGGATAGATAACTTTTTCGATATCATCTTGCTGTTCCAGCCATTGCGCGATTTCCAATGCATTTTTGCTATGTTGCCGGACGCGAATTCCCAGAGTTTTCAGCCCACGATGCATCAGAAAGCTATCAAAAGGCCCCGCAATACTTCCCACCGCATTTTGTACAAAGCCGATTTTTTTCCCCAGCTCTGCATCCCGCGTCACGACGACCCCGCCGATCACATCGGAATGACCATTGATATACTTGGTTGCGGAATGAACAACGATATCCGCCCCTAAATCCAGCGGCTTTTGTAAAACGGGTGACGCAAAAGTATTATCCACCACCACCAGTAACCCCAATGATTTTGCCTTCTTCGCAATGGCCTCGATATCAACGAGTTTGAGCAGCGGATTGGTCGGAGTCTCCAGCCATACCAGTTTCGTATTAGGTCTGACGGCTGCATCCAGATGATGCGGATCGGTCAGGTCAACATAGCTTACCTCCAGTCCCGCAGAGGCCTTGCGCACTTTATCGAACAGGCGGAAACTGCCGCCATATAAATCATCCGTTGCAATGATGTGGGAACCGGCGTCAAGCGTATCAAGAACCGCCGCAATTCCCGCCAGACCGGATGAAAAGGCAAACCCGTTCTCACCATGTTCCAAAACCGCAATGGCGCGTTCGAACGCAAAACGAGTGGGATTATGGCTGCGCCCATAGTCAAATCCCTTATGTACCCCCGGCCCCTCTTGCGCATAGGTGGATGTGGCATAGATCGGCGTGATAACTGCCCCTGTGGTCGGGTCGGGATATTGCCCGCCATGAATGGCCAGAGTATCAAACCCTAAAATATCTGTTTTATGATGCGTTGTCATGATTAAGCCTGTCCTGTTCTTTTGCGGAGATAATTTAAGAAATCAATCGGTGTGATGAGTCCGAGGAATTGGTCGCGGTCTACGACCGCGACCACCCACCCCTGTTCAAACACCGGCAGAAGATCTGTCACTTCACTGTTGACAGGTATCTTCGAGTATTTACCGGACATAATGGTTCCCGCATTGATCGAGAATCCCGAAGGATTTGTCACCACGGCCAGTAAAACATCGGTTTCATTGATAAGCCCGACAATGCGATTTTCATCCATCACCGGAACTTGCGATACGTCGAAGGTTTTCATTTTGGCATAGACCTGTTGCAGAGTATCCTCTGCCCCCACCGACACGACATCCCCGCGCAGAAAGGGGCGAGCGATCAGGTCGCGCAAATCATAGGTCTGGATATGATCGTCCAACCCGTGATCCTGCAACCAGAATTGATTATAGATTTTTGAAAGATATTTATTCCCGCTATCGCAGACAAAAGTCACAACGCGTTTTGGAATCCTCTGGCTGCGGCAATATTTTAATGCGGCGGCAATCAGGGTGCCCGATGACGAACCGCACAAAATTCCTTCATATCTTAAGACATTGCGCGCCGTTGTAACGCTTTCGTCGTCATCGATGGTATAGGCCGATTTCACAAATTGAAGGTCGCAGTTTTCAGGAATGAAATCTTCGCCTATTCCCTCCACCAGCCAGCTTCCCGGCTCAACCATAATGCCGTGATTGACAAAAGGGGCCAGGATTGATCCTTTGGGGTCGGCCAATATCATGTCTGTGCGGGGTGAAACCTTCGCAAAATATCGCCCCAATCCGGTCAGGGTACCTCCCGATCCGGCACCGCAGACAATGGCATCCACATCATGCTTCATTTGCTCCCAGATTTCCGGCCCGGTTGATTTCTCGTGGGTTTCGGGGTTTGCAGGGTTTTCAAACTGGTTGATATAAAAGGCATTCGGCGTATCCGCCGCAATTTGTTTTGCTTTATCCTGATAATAATCGGGATGCCCTTTCCCGACATCCGACCGCGTCATCACGACTTCGGCCCCCATGGCTTTGAGATGGAATATTTTTTCCTGACTCATTTTATCCGGAATAACCAGAATGAGTTTATACCCCTTTTGTGCCGCGACCAAAGTTAAACCAAGCCCGGTATTTCCAGCAGTTGCTTCAACCAGCGTATCTCCGACTTTAATCAACCCGTCACGCTCCGCCGCCTCGATCATGGAAAGAGCGATACGATCCTTGATCGACCCCGCAGGATTCTGACTTTCAAGTTTAAGATATAATTCACACGGGCCCGTATCCAGATGATGAACGCGTATCAACGGCGTATTGCCTATCAAGTCAAGAACAGATGCATATTTGGCATCAACAGGCTGCGGAAAATGATGGGACGGTGGAAATGGAATAATCACGATTAGTCTCTCATGTGAGTGACCTGATCTTGCTTAGTTTATTTAGGAGGAAAGGATCAGATCGTTTGTTGCTTTTTGTTAAACAGGACTCAGTGCCACACCTTCAAAGGCGGTCAGTCATAAAAAGTTTAACAACAGCAACACATCAACATGGATTAAAAATTCCTTTATCTAACTATGCTAACGCGAATTAAAACGTCATGTCAATAAAAATTTATCAAATGAATGCGTCCAGGAAGGCCTCTCCTTCTGAAAAAGATCATTCTTCCCAGACGGCAAATCCAAAACCGGAACGTCCAAAACCATCGCCGTTATAAAACATGATACGCTGGTTATTGAGGACAATCACATTTGGATAAGCAACCATATTTTTCATCCAGCCATCCGGTGTTGGGCCCAACCCTTCGGGATCATTTCGGCGCTGCCAGTTTCTACCATCTGGAGATGTGGCATAACCGATCCTGTAACCCCCACTCGCTCCTCGAAAATCGACACTATGGCGATAGCTGAACCACATTTCGTATTGGCCATCCTTTTCCAGGACACTCGGACGAGTATTTGCTTCCAAAGTGTGGGCTTGCTCAATACAGATGAGGTTGTCCTGACGCCAGCAATAACCATCTATCGAAGATGCATATTTGACTTGATAAAGAGGCTCCATTTTACCATCAATTTCAACCCATCCAATGCCAGACCCATACCACATATGCCATCCCCCTCCTCTTTGTGCGACATAAGGTGACATCGTCATATAGGGTTCATGAGCAGTGCGGTCAACAATAGGCCCTTCAAATACGCGTTCGAACGTTACCCCGTTATCATTACTTTTCGCTAATCCGACGGTCACACGGTAGGGAACCGTTTCTTGTTTACTCCAGCCAGTATAATAAAGAAAAATCTCTCCTGCCTCATTTTTAACAACACAGCCTACCATCACCCCGTCTTCGTCATGCGTTCCTGGTTTACCTAGATTCATAACGGGGCGATCGTGGACATACACGATTCTAGTCAGATCATTTTTATCAATATCTATAAAGCTTGTTAGGCTTCTTCCCTGAGCATCGCGCGTCGCATAATAAACACGCACGACATCGTCCAGCACCAAAGCGGAGGGAACCTGCGCATGGGATTGAGACCAATCATGAGTTCCGTCGGGTTTGAATAGAAATTTATGATTAATCCATGGCATAATGATTATCCCTTATTCTGAATGGTATCTGACTTTGAAGAAGGCCGCACCGCCGGCAACAAAATTTTTCTCGATTTTGTATCGCTCTTCTTTTTTCATTGAGTCCGCGACAATCCGAGGCCCGTCACCCTGAGACCAAGTGTAATCATCAAAAATAATCCATCCACCATCTACTATTTTTGAGCCCCATAAATTCAAATCATCCCAAACGGCCTGTTCATCATGATTACCGTCGATGTGCAAAACAGCAATGTGACCGGCGACCGGTGTCCTTCCGAACTGGTCGGATTCGATAAAGGATGATTGACTATATTGTTCATAGGCCTGCACAGATGCCTTACGGATATAATTAAAGGGTGGCGTGTGAATACCTTGCATGGTCAGCAGAAATCCCTGAAATACAATGTCCCAATCCCAAACACGGGATAAAGCCTGAATATTATCCGGGGATTCTTTTTGAATCGTGTCCTCCATATTCCACGGATCAACAGAAATGGTAAGACCGGTATTGAAATAAGCTGCCAGCCGATTAAGGACATATGCGCTTTTTCCAAAAAAGGAACCAATCTCGATCACATCGCCTTTCGGAGCATCGCAAAATATAGCACATAAAGCATAGATTTTTTCCAGTAAACATTCTCCATAGAGAGGAATGGCGTAAGCCAGCAGAGATGCAAGAAAATCTTCGCGCAATCGATCCTTCTGATCGGTCAGAGCTGATATCTTGCGCAGCCCTTCAGATGCAAGTTGTCTGGCATCATTGACACGATTCATATTCTTGCCTTGCGGGCTTTCCCCCATCAGTTTAATATCCGGAAGTCGATTAAGAATTTTTGTAAGAAATAAATGGGTAGGTGCATGAGGCGTGAAAATAGAATCAACTTCATGATGTTCAATAATTTCTTTCAACCGTTCAAAAAAATGATCTTCGTTAATATAGGGCAATTTTTCCCATGCGGCATAATGTGCGACATAAGGATCATTCTCAACAGAAGATGCCCCGACGACTTTTCTGCCCCAACGTTTGGCATCGGCTGCAAAAGATACAGACTCGTCAATCGTCGATGGAAACACCAGAATAGATTTACTCATTTTCACCATCCCAATAATGATTGCCCTCAACAAGGCTGAAATAATCTTCGCGCGTGACGCCGACCATAATTTTATCCCAGAAACGATTACGTCGATAATACCAGTTCCGTTGGCGCCCCTCCTCTTTCCACCCGCATTTACCGCAATAAAGAGCAGTGGACGCCGTATTGAATTCGATCATCGAACCATCTAAGCGTTGCAGCCCCAATTCTTCGAAGGCATAACGCATAATCGCCATAACGGTATCCTTACCCAGGCCCTTTCCCCTGGCCGAAGGATTTCCGAGCATCATGCCATGGAAAGCATGTTTATTTTTCCAGTCTATATCCAGAAGATTAGCCAGCCCCAAGACGCCATCCTCAACCGTTGATACTGCCAGACGTATGTTCAGTTGGTCGCCTTGAATTTTCTGGAACCACTGGCGCGTCGATTCTTTCGAGGTCGGAAAATGCCATCCTCCTAACAATTGCCACAAATCCGGATCAGATCCCCAAGCATGGAATGATGGAAGATCTTCTTCCTCGATTGCGCGCAATATCACTTTTTTGCCATGAACATTCATTTTTTGTCTCCATTTTTAGGGGCGCGATAAGCAGGGAAAAAGTTCGTCTCAACGTCACCCATATTTGAAATTTTGAGGTCGTTATAACGGTGTTTATCCAGTATTTCGCCACAGATAATGGCATTCGCCTCAGCATTTGAAAAGCCTTTTTTGAACTTGCTCAATCCACTATTTTCATCATTAAAACCGGCACCGCCGCCAAAATTGACAACCGAACAATTTTCGAAATGCGTCAAAGCAAGGGCATTGAGTGCATAAGCCGCCCGCGACGCATATCCCTCTTCATTCGAGGCAGCAAGGTGGCTATGGGCTTTGCCATCAGATTCTACCCAGATATGACAGGACACCAGGCGATCATCAACCCACGCCCCGAACGTAACCACATTTGTCATTTCAGCAAGAGCCTTAAAATGTTCAACAGGAAAAGCATGTGTGTGGGATAAATGATGGCGGTCTGTCAATGTGGCATATAATGAAAGCCATGAATCCATATGCTGCGCCAAACCAATGACTTCGGCTCGCACAGTTTTTTGTGCCTGCCGCAATTCATAACGGTGATGTTTATCATAAGCCATCTGCCCTTGCGAAGGATAAAATACGAAATGAGTTTTCAGTTTTTTGCACAAGGAGAATTGCACGCCCAATACTTCCATATCGGGACGGTGAAAATCATCCAATACCAATATAACAGATACCAGTCCAGCATCGCGTAAGAATTCCAATCCCTTTTTTATATCAATGGAAGGATCAAAAATCGTAATCGGATAGACGCCGGTGGCATCATAACCAACGATATCCCCGTCAATCAAAATTGCCCGTTTGAGAATATGAGTTTTCCATGCTGGCACAAATAAAGCTTCACCAATATGGAATAAGGATTTTGCGAATATTTCGTTGGTGTAAGGGTGCATATCCGTCACTCCGCTAAAAATTTTTGGGTGACCATCGCTATATATGACATTTCTTCCAGCCCATATCGTTGGTCACATGGCAATGTCAGAATTTCCTTAGAAAGCTGGTGTTCGAACTCAAAATCAAAGGCTGGTGCAACAAGATCGCGCCAGTGAACTGCCGGAAAAATGTGGTTATAGACAAGGTGTTCGATAAGCTTATCCCGAATTCTTGCGGCCACTCTAATTGGAAACCCGAACGGGGCATAAGCAGGTTCGCTATCCTTCAGCAGAGAAACATGGGATAATGCACTATATAATGCATGATAGTTCGTTTTTCTTTGGCGGATAATCCTGTCCACATCAAACTGGGACAATAAACCATACGACAGACTGGATATTTTCTTGTCTTCGACCTTCATCGACCGCTCATTCTCTTGATTGCGGCTATGCCATAGAGAATTAAATTTTTCTTCCCTGTCTTCGAACCTTAGCAACGCAGCAGACCAGCGACTCACTACAGAATCAACAGATGCGGATCGTACGAAAATCTGCGGCTGTTTTCCATTTCTGGGTATAATAAAACCACCATCGGCCACTCCTACCAATTTGCGCGGACTAAAAAGACGCCAATGCCCCCATTGCGGAACATTAGTTGAAAGAGCCTGAGCACAGTCTTCAATAAATAGAAGATCTTGATGTTGTTCAACAAATTTTTGAAATAGATGTGAAGGCGCTTTGCCAAAGTAATTGATTGCCAGAATGTGATCCCCCGCTCTGGCGGTTCGTTCCAGAAAATGGACATCAGGAGCCAGATCCTCGGTTAAGGGATAAAATTCAAAGCGATGGCCAGCACATGCCTCCACAAGAGAGCGACAGCAATAGGCTGGCAACAACACACGCGAAGGGTTTAATTGCAGCAATAAAGCAGATAGA
>DMIT01000202.1 GCA_003452275.1 Rhodospirillaceae bacterium
CCGGTTGGTGAAGACCAGAAACAACATCTGGAACTGACGCGCGATGTGGCGAATACTTTTAACCATCGCTATGGTCAGGAATTTTTTACAATTCCCGAACCATTGATTATGGGGGAAGCCACGCGCGTCATGTCGTTACGTGACGGGACGCAGAAGATGAGCAAATCAGCGGAATCCGATATGTCCCGTATCAACCTGACCGATACGGCCGAGGTGATTGCGGATAAGATCAAACGCGCGAAAACCGACCCGTTGCCATTGCCGGAAACGGTCGAAGATTTGAAAGACCGTCCAGAAGCCGATAATCTCATCACCATCTATGCCGCATTGTCCGGCACGACAAAGGCGGCGATTGTGGCGGAATTTGCAGGCAAACAATGGATGGAATTCAAACCGAAACTATCCGACCTGACTGTTGCCAAAATCGGCCCGATCACCGAGAAAATGCGCCATCTGCTGGCCGAGCCGAAAGAAATTGATATCATCCTTGAGGCTGGCGCAGAGAAAGCACGTTCGATTGCCGAAGTGACACTCAAGAACGTCAAAGACGTTATGGGTTTCTGGAGAGCATAAGATTATCCATGCGTGTTGACGATTTTGATTTTCATCTTCCCGAAGAGTTGATTGCGTTGCGCCCCGCGGTGCCACGTCATGCGGCGCGTCAATTGATCGTGAAGGGCGACGCCATATCCGGCAACCATGTCGAACATCTGGCATCCCATCTGGAAGAGGGGGATTTGATCGTCTTTAATGATACCAAGGTCATTCCGTCCTATCTCTTTGCCAAACGCGGAGAGATGGTGACGGAATGTAACCTGCATAAACGTGTGTCGCCTATTGAATGGCTGGCATTTATCAAAAAATCCAAACGTCTGAATGTCGGCGATATACTGGTCTTTGGCGAAGGCCGATTGACCGCCACCATTACCGAAAAGCATGAAGGCGGCGAAGTCTTGTTACAATTCGACGTCAAGATCGGCGAATTGGAATCCTTGCTGGCCGAAATCGGCCTGATGCCGCTTCCGCCCTATATCGCGTCCAAGCGCGATGTAGATGATAAGGATAAGGACGATTATCAAACCATGTTCGCGCAGAAAGAGGGCGCGGTAGCCGCCCCGACAGCGTCGCTCCATTTTACCGATGAATTGATGACAAAACTGGAAGCGCGGGGCGTCCTGTCTGCTAAACTGACATTACATGTCGGCGCGGGAACATTCCTGCCGATGAAAGTAGATGATACCAAAGACCATGTGATGCACGCCGAATGGGGCGAGGTCAGCGAGGAGGTCGCCCATCTGGTCAACCAGACCCATGCCAAGGGGCGCCGTGTTATTGCCGTCGGAACAACGGTTTTACGCCTGTTGGAATCGGCAAGCGATGAAAATGGTCATACCCACCCATTTTCAGGAGATACCGATATTTTTATCACGCCGGGTTATCAATTTCGCTGCGTTGATGTGCTCATGACCAATTTTCACCTGCCGAAATCGACTTTATTTATGCTGGTATGCGCCTTTGCGGGCATGGATAATATGAAATCTGCCTATGACCATGCGATCAAAAACAAGTATAGATTTTATTCTTATGGAGATTCCAGTTTGTTGTGGTGTCAAAATAGGCTATAACCCTTTGTAATCTCTGCCTATGTTTTTTGAAGGTATAAAAATTTATTAGATGGAAATATTTCTGGATCCTACTGTTTGGCTTGGACTCTTGACTCTGATTTTGCTGGAACTGGTACTGGGGATCGATAACCTGGTTTTCATTGCCATCCTGGCCCAAAAACTTCCCCCGTCCCAACGCGACAAAGCTGTCAAAATAGGCCTTGGCCTTGCCATGCTGATGCGTTTCGGGCTGTTGGCATCCATCTCTTGGCTGGCTGGTCTTACCCAACCTTTCATCGATATTTTCGGGAAAAATTTCTCGGGCAGGGATATCATCATGCTCGTTGGTGGCCTGTTCCTGCTTTATAAAGCCACGGGTGAAATCCATGAGCGGCTGGAGGGCAAGCGTCATAGCGACAAGAAAATAACCTATAAAGCCACATTCGGGATGGTGATTACCCAGATTATCGTCCTTGATGCCGTATTTTCGCTGGATGCCGTGATTACTGCCGTTGGTATGTCGGATCATCTTCCGGTGATGATTCTGGCAGTAACCTTATCGGTTTTCCTGATGATGTCGGTCAGTAAACCTTTGGTCAAATTCGTCAATAATCACCCGACGATTGTGATGCTGTGCCTTGGTTTCTTGCTGATGGTCGGGTTCTCGTTAATTGCCGAAGGCTTTGGCATTCATATTCCGAAAGGATATCTCTATGCGGCCATCGGATTCTCGATTCTTATTGAATCGATGAACCAGTTTGCGCAGGCCAGATTAAAAAAACGCTATTCCGAACCATCCGACATGCGCGAGAGAACAGCGGATATGGTTCTACGTGTTCTGGGTGCGCGTGATGCCGATGATACGCAAACCAGTCAGGAAATAGGGGTCTTGTTGCATCAGGCATCCAAGGAAGATTTGTTGAGCGACACTGAAAAGAACCTGTTGCGGGGTGTCCTGAATTTATCCCATCGTCCTATCAATACTGTCATGACGCCGCGTATCGATCTGGAATGGCTGGATATCGGCGAAAATGAGGAGGGGATCAAGTCTCAGGTTGTCGAAACATCGCGTTCGCAATTATTGGTCGGAAAAGATGATATTGATTCTGCATTGGGGATTATTCACCGTGAGGATTTCCTACCCTCTCTGGTCTTAAATAACCGTATGCCGGTTATTACCAAAATTATGAAAGAGCCGTTATTCATCCATGAGACGACAACTGTTTTAAGGGCCTTGGAAATTTTCAAAAATAACCGCGCCGATATGGCCGTCATCACCGATGAATTCGGGGGTGTTCAGGGGATCGTCACACACCATGATTTGCTGGAAGCCATTGCCGGAGAATTTCCGGAAAGCGATGACGAAAAAATCGATCTTGAAATCATCATTCAGGATGACGGATCATACATCGTGGATGGCAAGGCATCGATTTACGATGTTCAGAACCAGACAGGACTGGATTATGAACCAAGCGGTAATTTCGCAACCATGGCCGGCTTTATTCTGCACGAATTCGGACGGATGCCGAAACTTTCCGAAGAACTGGAATGGCATAACTGGATGATGAAAATTCTTCAAATGGATGGTAAACGGATTGGTAAAATCCTGTTATACAAAAAACCGGTTGAAGACGAATAGGCAGGGAACTTTTAACCCTCGGCGATAGTATATAACCAAACCATATGTTCAATTACCCTCTTGAAGGAGACTATAAGAATGGCACAGGATACTTCAGACATTGCAAAAGATTACGCAAAAATCAAAGACGATATTTCCGCCTTAAAAACTGATCTGGCAGGTATTTTAAAATTATTGGAGAAAGAGGGGCTGAGTCAGGTAAAAGAGGCTCTGCATTCTGTCAAAG
>DMIT01000038.1 GCA_003452275.1 Rhodospirillaceae bacterium
GAATGTTTTGATGCGTGCAATCTGCGATGCAACCGATGCCCGTTCAATCAGCGCCGGCGACAACCCGATCAAATGCGCAAAGATTTCATTGCCGACAATATTATCCAGCCGTCCCGCCAGCCATGATAATCCCTGTGAACGGATGCGGCGCAAGATCCATTCAAAACAAATCGCCATTGATGCCCCGAGGATCAGCATCGGCATAATCGATACTGCCCCCGCAGAAACCACGCGGTCATAGACAACCATGATGAATAAGGGCGTACTCAGCGCAATCATATTCAGCATCAGTCCGGCGGCCATCACCTGAACGAAGGTTTCTTTGAACCGCCCCAGCAATGCCCTGAACCATGTATGACCGCTACCGGCCCGCATGAATTTTGAAATAGTGGCCCTGTTTTCATCATAAGGCTGGAAAAACCATACCTTGCTGGAACCACCGGATTGCGGCGGATGTTCGGTGATGAGGAGAGAGGCGGGGTCATAGAATTTTAAATGACCCTGTGCATTTTCCCCCAGAATAATAAACGGTTCGCCTTTGCCGGTCATGAACAAACAGGGCAATAGGCGGTGATCGATATCTTTCAATTGACACATGGCTGGGCGTGCAAAATATCCTAGATGCGCCATGGTATTTAGGGTATCGTCTTCGTCCAGAAACGTATCTTCGTAGGGGAGAGCCTCTAGAATCTGGCGGACACTCGCCGAAGGTTTCAAGGTCATGATAAGGGCGCACAGGCATTTTTCCCATACCCCGCCCTGTGCGAAATTCTGGCGGCCTGATTTTTCAAGCAAATTCATCATTGTCCAGATGGGGCTGTTTTCATGCAGATGCGAAAAATCAGCAGATAGGCGTTCTTCATGCATCATTTTAATTCCCTGTAGGGTTTGATGTTGACCTGTTCCGGATGAAGGGCCGGTTGAACCAGCGTGCCTTGCTGCAGATGATAGGTGCAGGTGGCCAGACTTTGGAGATTGGGGTCGTCCGATACCAGAATAAGGGTCGTTTGCCCTTTCAGTCCGGCGAGCAATGAATAGACCAAGGCATAGCCTTCGCTGTCCAGTGCGCGGTCTGCATTATCGAACAGGACAAGTTTTGGTCGGGTTGCCAGCGCGCGCACCATCGCAATGCGCTGTTTCAACCCGGGGGGAATTGTGTCGGTCATATTACCGCTTAGGAATGTATCAAAGCCCGATGGCAGTCGGGATACATCACGATCAACCTTTAACAAACCCGCCAGTTCGCGCACATCCTTTTCATCGGTCTGGCCGAAGCAGGTTAGATTGTCGCGAATGGTACCGCGGAAAATGACTCCCTCGGTTCGGATATAGCCGATATGACGCGACAATGTATTGACCGGATAGCGTGATACATTCATGCCATCGACATCGATATGACCATGGGCCGGCGGATAAATTCCGGCGATCAGGTGCAGCAATGTCGTTTTACCGCTGCCATCCGTCCCCGTG
The DNA here is from genome assembly GCA_003452275.1 of Rhodospirillaceae bacterium. Taxonomy (GTDB): domain Bacteria; phylum Pseudomonadota; class Alphaproteobacteria; order Micavibrionales; family Micavibrionaceae; genus UBA1573. The sequence goes on from DMIT01000038.1 coordinate 1,471, forward strand.
AATAATACGACTTCTCCGGCTTTGACATCGAAACCGATATCTTTCAAAAGCCATGGGTCTTGCTTTTTGTAACGGAAATGAAGGCCTGACACGGTCAATGTTCCCTGACGTTCCGGCTCGGTCACGATTTCGGCGGGGGAATGGAGTGGGGTATTGAAAAGCTGTTGCACCTTTTCGCGGGACAAGGTGAAATTCTGATATTTCGCCCACAGAACCAGCGCACGCTGCACAGGTTGCATCATGCGCCCCGAGAGGAGGAGCGTTGCAATCAGCACCCCTGTCGTCACATTATTTTCCAACACGAAATACGCACCGACAAAAACAACCGCCCCCACCATGATATGGGAGAAGATCGTTCCCATATCGAACGTGGCGGCGGTATCCTGCGTGACTTTGTAATTGGCGAGGGAGGATTTCTTTTCAAAGGATTCATATCGTCTTTCAAAAAAATTCTCGAGGGCGAAAGATTTGATGGTGTGAATGCCTTCCAAAGATTCAATCAGGAAATTAAACCGTTCATCATCGGCTTCGTCCCTGTCTTTGAGCGCCTGACGCAGTCTGGAACCCTGCATCAGGGATATGAGAGTGAATAGACCCAGAATGACTGCGGGGACAATCACTAGCGGCCCCGCGATATAATAGATCAGCGCAAAGAAAAGGGGCAAAAAGGCGAGTTCGAACAAGGTCACCAGCGCATAGCCGTTATAAAAATCTTTCAATTTCCCAATCGCCGCCATGCGGTGCAAATGTTCACCCATGCCGAAAGCATGAATATGCCGCGGGTTCGATTTCAGGACATGGGTCATGGCTTCGCAGGAAAGGCGATGTTCATAGGCCGCCCCCGCCCAACCCATCATATAGGCGCGGCTTAGACGCAAAATCGTCTCCAGAAACAGGGCAATGCACACACCGGTGATTAAAACTGGCAGCGTCCCTGAATCAGGGTTCGGCAAAATACGGTTATAGACCTGTGTCGTCATCACCGGTAAAGCCAGCGATAAAATGTTAATCGCCAATGTGCCGAGCAATAGACTGAACACGCTGATCCGGAATCCATCGGGCCGCAATGTGACGGCTTTAGAAGGATGTTTTCTGATTTTTGTCCCCATTATCCGAACAGCCCCCCTAACCCGCTGCCGGCATGATGGGTCAGATGCGATATATCCAGTGCCCCCAGACCTTCGGCAACCCCGCCGACAGGATCAGGAAGGGCATCGCCCATATTTCCATGATGAACAATGTCATCAAATAATCCGCCAGTCCCGATCCCGTTTTCTGTCCAGACATTGCTGAGAATATCGGTGATACCGCTATCCCCCGCCATATGGGTTCCGCCGATTCCGCCGAGCAGATCAAGGGCTTCATTGACAACGGGATCAACGATACCCAGAAACTGGGTCGGCAGACCAATGGTGATATCAAGATCACCCACCAGATTTTCCAATGGATCAAGCGTGATTTCAGGGATATGCAGGCCCAAAGGTTCAAGGCCGGTGACAATAAGGTCGGTATCGCCCACGCCATTATCCGTTTCCGGAACACAATTGAGCAGATTGAGAACCGGATCAATGACGCAAGGGGTCAGCACAGCATTGACAACACCCTGCGCGCAGTCTGTGACTCCCTGAACGACGTCACCCCCGGGGAGACATTCTATTTCAGGCAAGATGCCAAGGACATCCCCCACGGCGACATCTAAACCCTGCCCGAATGTGTGATCGAAAAATTCGATGTCCAAGGCACCTTCTAAACCTTCCGGACTGAGAATATCCAGTATTTCGGGGACGGAGATGATATCTATATTTCCCAGACTTTCAATCGTGTCGTGCAATTCTCCGACCAAAGCTGCCGGCTCTAAAAGCTGGGTCGGCAGATTGACCGTTAGATCGATATCGCCCACCAGATTTTCCAGCGGGTCGAGCGCGATGTCCGGCAGATGAATTCCCAAAGGGTCAAGGCCATTGATTACAAGGTCGGTATCGCCTGTGCCATTATCGGTTCCCGCGCCGCCATTGAGCAGATCGAAACCGATCACGGCCCCCAGATCGGCCACCACGGGAATATGGAGACCCGTCAAATCCTGCACCAGATCAGTGACATGTGCCGTGACGGCATTCACACTGATATCCCCCGCAATCGAATCTTCGATCAGAACCCCGACATGCGCGCCGACAGTATCCAGCAGCGTCGCATCCAGATTGAGAGCGATATGCCCGTTTCCGGTCAGTAAATCCGTCAGGTGATTGGTGATATGGGTCACGGTATCGCCGACGACATTATTGACAACATTGCACAGGACATTGGTCACCGCCCCGCCAATATCGGTTATATGGTTGGTGACGTTATTGACGATATGGGTCACGTCGCCCTGAATGATATTTTCAACGACGGTATGATTTTCGGAATAATGGTTATGCGTGTCCCCTTGGACGACCATTGATGAATTGGTATCGCCACCCACATTATCCCCTATGTTGCCGCCCATCGCGATATAGGATGAAGGTGAAAAGAGAGCGGTTCCAGAGGACAGCGTACTGACAGGCAGTGAGGCCGAAGCGGTGCCTGTCAAATGTTCCGCAGTCGCCGCACCATTGCCGAGCGATGCATTTCCAATCACCAGCGAGGGCCCTGCGGCCAGTGAAGGGCTATATCCCGTATCACCCGTCTTTAAACCAATGACAGGGGCATGGGCAATCGTCGGAACAAAGCCATTGAGAGATGCAAGATTTGAAATATGCACATCATCCACGCCGGACAAAGAATCCATATCCATGGCTATCTGGTCGTTGCTTTGTCCCGATTGCAAACTGAGAAAACTGAGATTTCCCGATCCGAAGAGACTTTCGGTCACGCCATCCATATCTTCGGCAAAATATTCATCTGCATCCAATTTTCCGGCTGGCATCGTCAGCGGTGCAGAAAAGAAATCCAGTTGTTGTTGTGATTCGGTCGCGTCGCTTTGAAAGGTATAATAATTAGCCATAACTTAAATCCCCCACCCAAAATTACACTTATTGGTTGTTATTGTATTCATCCTAACACCCATGTGTTGCAATCAAATGTAATTTATGTTTCAAAATTGTTGGGAAGAATTCTTTCGTTTCGAATTTGAGATAAATGCAAAATATAAAAGATACTGTCCTGTTGGTGGAAGATGATCTCTGTATTCGGGAACTGGAAAAGCATGACTTGCAGCAGGACGGATATGACGTGCTGGAGGCCCCCGATGCCTGCACCATTTTTCAAATTCTGAAACGTGACTGCCGGATTGATACGATTTTGCTGGATATCGGGTTGCCGGACGGGAACGGGCTCGACCTGATTGCAAAGATCCGTGAACATACGGACGCCCCGATCATCATTGTCAGCGGCCGGAACGGAACGACCGACCGCGTGGTCGGACTGGAAATGGGGGCGGATGATTATATCAGCAAGCCGATTGAGATCCGGGAATTTCTGGCCCGCGTGCGGGCGCATGTGCGGCGTTATAAGGAATCGTCGACGACCACATTCTTTCATCCCCCGAAGCCCACCAAAGTCAAATTTGGTCGTTGGGTTCTGGATCGGTCAAAATACCAGATTTTTGATATAGAAGGCAGTGAAGGCAGCCTGACCACCAAAGAATTTATCCTGCTGGATGCCCTGATTACCGCCACGGGACGCACCCTTAGCCGCGAACATCTGTTCACCTTGGTACACGGAGAGAGCAGCGATTCTTATGACCGCGCCATTGATGTCCAGATCACCCGTATCCGCCACAAAATCTGCGAAGATGCCCGCAACCCGCAAATGATAAAAACCGTCAGGGGCATCGGATATATGTTCGAAGGCAAAATAGAAATCCTTGGTTGACCCGCAACAGAAAAGAGAAATCAGATGAAACTAAAATCTGTCTTGATCCTGAGTTTATGGTGCTTTATCCCGTTTCCAGTCGTCGCACAGAGTCCGGAACCGGTCGCAGACAATAAAGCCGGATTCATCGATATCCTGCGCCATGTTTATGAATTGAACCCCAGCCTGCGGGCAACGCGGGCGGAGTTACAAGGCATCCACGAGCTTTATCCGCAAGCGTTGGCTGGTTATCGCCCCAGCCTGACACTGGAATCCAATATCTATGCCAAAAATATCGACGGGAAATCTGTCGGCGTCCATGATGGCACGACCACCAAGGACGTGACGCTGAGCCTGTCGCAACCTCTTTTCCGCGGGGGACGGACAACAGCAGAAGTCGCGCGCGCCAACAGCACGATCAAAGCTGCCTATGCAGGTTTATTGCAGGGGGAACAAGTTATTTTCCTGCAAACCATTACCGCCATCGCCGATGTCATTCGTGACCGTACCCTGGTCGATTTGCGTGAAAATAACGAGCAATTATTGACCGAGGAATTAAAAGCCGCCCGCGCCAGAATGAATGCAGGTGATCTGACACGAACAGACGCCACGCAAGCCGAAGCGCGTTTGGCGCGCGCGGTGTCGGAAAAAATATCGGGCCAGAATACCTTGAACGCCAGTACGGCACGGTTCGAGGAATTGGTCGGTTATCTGCCCCCCGATCATCTGGAATTCCCGCGCCTGATCTTTCACTTTCCGGCGACGCGCCAAGCCATGATTGCCATGGCCGAGCAGAATAATCCGGAAATCGAAATGGCTGTCCATAGTTCTGCCGCCGCAGGCCATGCCGTTGATGCCACATTCCGCGAATTAATGCCGCAAATTTCCGCCTTTGCAACCTATAGCAAGGAATATGACCCCCAACCCGGAGGGGTGGAAGACGTCGCGGCGCAGACCATCGGCATTCGTGCCTCGGTACCGCTTTACGAAGCCGGCAGCACCCGTTCCCGCGTCCGCGAAGCCAAAGATACAGCCAGACAGCGCGACATTGAAATTGAAAAAACCAAACGCCGGATCGCCCAAATGATTGTCGGCGATAGTAACGGGTTATCCGCAGCACAGGCAGAGATTATCTCGCGCATTGCCCAGATCGACGCTTCGCAGGCAGCGCGCGAAGGCGTGGGCGAAGAAGCCCATTTGGGAGAACGGACAGTATTGGACGTACTGGACGCGGATCAGGAATTGCTGGACGCCAAAGCGGCGCGTATCATCGCAGAACGTAATGAAATCGTCCGGCATTATTCTCTGGCCGCGGATCTGGGAATGTTGTTGCCCGAAAGAATGGGTCTGTCCGATATAGCCTATCGCCCCGGTGACCATTACCGCGCCATGGGCCAGCGGATTTTCAGCATGAATCCCGATGTCACACCGCCCGCATCGCCTGCGCCAACCTTGGTCATCAGCGATTCCCCACCGCCCGCCGCCACGCCGCACTATACACGAGTCAATCTCCCGCGTTAATCTTTGACCCTTGCAATCCGGAGCAATCTATAGCATCTGTCATCAAGATGTGATTGCAATTCCATGATCCGCCAAGGAGATAAAATGAGTATCGGGCTTTTTGCGCTTTTAGATGACGTCGCGGCATTAATCAAAGTGACGGCGGCAAGTTTAGACGACATACCGGCACAAGTCGCCAAAACAGGCACCAAAGTGTCCGGCGTCGTCATCGACGATGCGGCGGTCACCCCGAAATATGTCGTGGGATTAAGCCCGTCGCGCGAATTGCATATCATTTATAATATTGCGAAAAAATCGCTGTTCAACAAGCTGATTATTCTGGGCCCAGCGACGATTTTATTCGGCTATTTTGCGCCATGGGCCATTCAACCTATTCTGATGTTGGGCGGGGCCTATCTGTGTTTCGAGGGCTATGAAAAAGTCCATTCGCTGTTCGCCCATCATGATGAAGACGGACAAAAGAACGAGGGCGAAGAATATGTCGAGATGACCCCTGCCCAGTTGGAAAAAAACCGTATTGATGGCGCGGTGACAACCGACCTTATCCTCTCTGCCGAAATTATGGCCATTACCTATGGAACCGTGGCCGACAAAGATATTCTGTCACAAATCGTTGTGATGCTGTG
>DMIT01000106.1 GCA_003452275.1 Rhodospirillaceae bacterium
TCACCGCCTTCTTTCAGCATTTCTTCCGATCCGCCCGGTTCGATCCCAAGGGCCAGACCACCCAACAGACTTTGGCTGTTAATGGTGGCGGCGGAATCGTCGGGGACTTGCACATGGCTATCGATTTCCATGGTTACTTTGGCCAGATAGGTCGTGGGGTCCAAGGTGACATTGGCAATTTGTCCGACTTTAACGCCGCTGATCTGCACAGGGTCACCGGATTTCAGTCCGCCGATTTTCGAAAAATTGGCAGAGATTTTGTAACCGCTGACTGCGCCAGCATCGCCTTTGCTGTAGCTGAAGGCCAGAAAGATCAAAGCACCGATCAGGACGAATCCGCCCAGAACTGTTTCAATAATACTGCGTGACATGCTAACTCCTCAAAATTAAGTGCGGGTCTGGGATGATGGGGCGGGCGGAACCCATGCCTCGTAATCACCGGTGGCACTATCACGGTGACCGCCTGCCAGCAAATGGCCGGGAGGGTGATAGGCAACGGCAGTTCCCGACATATTGGCTTTCGGTGGTTTCTGCCAGTCGCGGCGATAGGATGGCGCAGAATCGGCGGGGAATTCATCGGTTTGGTAATGCAACCATCCATGCCATTCGGGTGGCACGCGGCTAGGCTCGGCATCGCCTTTATAGATGACCCAGCGGCGCGGATGGTTGTAACCTTTACGGGCCTTTGCTTCGTAATATGTGTTGCCTTCCGAATCCTGCCCGATTTTTTTGGCACCGGTCATGAGGGTGACGAACCAAATATGGACAGGGGAGATGGCTCCCAGAATTTTGAATAGACCCATAACGAATAACCTTTATTTGACCTTGTTCTCCGTAAAGTGATGGCCTAAATTGCAGGAATAATCAAGTCTCAACATGAATTTTGCAAAAGGAATGTCACAATTATGTCCACACCGGAAATCCGTCCTGAAGAGCGTCTGGCTGAACTGGGCTTTGAATTGCCCAAAGCGGCTGCGGCGGCTGCGAATTATGTTCCTTTTGTGGTGTCGGGAAACCATCTGTTTATTGCCGGACAAATCCCGTTTCTGAATGGCGAGAAAATGCATGTCGGTCGTGTTGGGGATACGCTGACGGTGGAACAGGGGCAGGAGGCGGCAAAGGCCTGTGCGCTGAATATTCTGGCTCAAGCCAAGGCAGCGGTAGAGGGAGACTGGTCACGCATTGTACGCTGCGTCAAGTTGGGCGGTTTTGTGAATGCAGGGCCGGATTTCGATCAGCATCCGGCGGTCATCAATGGCGCATCGGACATCATGGTGGCGGCGCTGGGTGAGGCCGGACGTCATGCGCGTTTCGCGGTCGGGGCGTCTAACCTGCCTTTTGGCGTGGCCGTTGAAATTGATGCGATTTTCGAAATCACTTCGGACAGTGATATTATTTTGTTTTCATAAAAACTTGGCCGCAATAACCGCAAGTGACCTCGGTTCCATTGTCAAAACTGTAATAGACTTCGGGGTGGCCCAAGGCTGCGTTACCGCCGTTGCATTTCACGCCGGAGGCATCGGCCTCTACCAGAATAGGGGGACGATCAAGGGAAAAGGAAGCTGGATGTGTCATGATAAAATATAACCGATCTTAATACTTTTTTTGCCCTCTTTTTATAGACTTTTGAAGTTATAATGTCCAGCCGCCGATCATACGGAGTCTTCATCATGTCTAACCCGCCTTCTTCAGACCGTTTTCAGGATAATCCCGCCCTTAAAGGCCGCGAGGAAAAATTCGTGACTCTGGAGATCAAGGTAGTACCGGTTCTGGCGAGCTGGCAGGAATCCATTTTTGCCCATGAATGGCTGACGCCCCACGGGCAGATCAAGAAAATGTCCGAGATGGCGGATAAAGTCCAGCTCCGTCGCGCGGAAATAGAAAAAATAATTGCCGGACAGGGCCCGCTGGATCGTCCGGTGCTGGGAATCGGGATTCTGGATAATGTCGAAATCGGTTCGGGCAAGGATCTATTTCTCAGCCTCGCGGCGCTGGGGATGGCAACCATACCTGTCCATATTCCCAAAAGCCATGAACAGGATTTCCGAATGTTTATTCGTTAATTCATCATTTTGCTGTAAACTGAATCCATGAGTCTTTCAAAATCCTCTGTCCGTCAAAACGGTTCCGCCCTGTTTATGATCCTGATCGCTGTGGCATTGTTCGCGGCGCTCAGTTATGCGCTTTCGCAACAACGCGATTCAGGGCGGGCATTGTCTTCCGAGAAAATAAAATTACTGGCCAGCGATGTGATCGATATGGGACAAAAAATGTCCGAAACCGTTGCCCAGATGCGCTTGCGCAATATAACCCTTAGCAAACTGAGTTTCGAGAATGCCAGCGTGACGGGCTATACCAATCCGGCGTGTACGGTGGATGCTTGCAAAATATTTGCCTATGCGGGTGGCGGACGTGACTGGGAAACCCCGGCGCCGGATATCAACAACGGCGTGAACTGGGGCTATACGGGTAATCTTTCGGTTCAGAATGTCGGAACAAGCGATGCCGATCTGATAGCGATCTTGCCGAATATTTCACTGGTGATTTGTAACCAGTTGAACAAGATGCTCGGTATCACAGGGGCGCCCAGCGTAATATCTGCGGTCGTTGCCGATCAATATATCGGAAACTTTTCCGCGTCTCCGGTCAATCTAACCAGTGCGTCCATCGATGGTAAAGACGCTGCCTGCGTCCAGTTATCTGCCCCGTCCGGTACGGCCCTTGTCGGGCCGTTTACCACTCCCTATGCTTATTATCAGGTCTTATCTGCCCGTTAGAATTTCGGGGTGCAGAGAATTATTTCTGAATTATTTTTTCAGGCGGTTATTGGCCTTGATAAGAGCCTGCAACATTTGCGGTTCTGCTGTCCTGTGGCCTGCGTAATGTACCATCGTCAATGTTGTATGTGGATGTGCCGTATGAAATTCATAGGCAGTGGTCGGCGGACATACGACGTCATAACGGCCTTGTACCAATGCAAAATCCTTGATGGATTGAAATGCTTTTTGCGCTTTCTTGGTTTTAAACCAACCCGCAGGTAACGGATTCTCTTTCATAAAGAAAATTTCCAACGCACCTAATGCAATCATACGTTTGTTGAATGCAGCTCTTTCTTTCGGTGTCATTTTCGGTGCGGTACCGATACCGTCATCAGGTGAGTTGAAATAACAACAGATATGTTCAAAAT
>DMIT01000180.1:0-383 GCA_003452275.1 Rhodospirillaceae bacterium
AAAAAATCCGCCCCCTGCATTATCTTTATCGACGAGATTGATGCCGTGGGCCGTCACCGCGGCGCGGGTCTTGGCGGCGGTAACGATGAACGCGAACAGACACTCAACCAGTTATTGGTCGAAATGGACGGATTCGAAGCCAATGAAGGCGTGATTATTCTGGCGGCGACCAACCGTCCCGATGTGCTTGACCCTGCCTTGCTCCGCCCCGGTCGTTTTGACCGTCAGGTGACGATCCCCAACCCTGATGTCAAAGGCCGCGAGAAAATTCTGAAAGTCCACATGAAAAAAGTTCCGCTGTCATCGAATGTGGATGCCATGGTGCTGGCGCGCGGTACTCCCGGATTTTCGGGGGCAGACCTTGCCAATCTGGTCAACGAAGC
>DMIT01000180.1:398-4393 GCA_003452275.1 Rhodospirillaceae bacterium
GAACGCCGTTCGATGGTCATGACCGATAAAGAGAAAAAACTGACCGCCTATCACGAAGCCGGTCACGCGATTATCGCCCTCAATGAACCTGAATCCGATCCGATTCATAAGGCCACCATCGTGCCGCGCGGACGCGCACTGGGTATGGTGATGCGCCTTCCCGAAGGTGACCGCGTATCGATGTCCAAAGCCAAGCTGGAAGCAGATCTGGCCGTTGCCATGGGCGGACGCATTGCCGAGGAATTGATTTTCGGCGCCCCCAACGTCACCACCGGCGCATCCAGCGACATTCACATGGCGACCAATATCGCCCGTCGCATGGTCACCGAATGGGGGATGAGCGACAAATTGGGATTCCTGCGTTATAGCGGCGATCAGGAAGAAGTTTTCCTCGGCCACTCTGTCTCGCAAACCAAAAATATGTCCGACAATACCGCCTCCATCGTCGATGAGGAAGTCCGCCGCATTGTCGATACAGCCTATGCCCGCGCGACAAGAATATTGACCGAGAAACTGGCAGACCTCCACAGCCTTGCCAAAGCCCTGCTGGAATATGAATTATTATCAGGCGACGAGATTCGCGCCATCCTGCGCGGCGAACCGATTCTGCGTGACGATGATAACGAGCCTGCCTCGGATATTCGTTCGTCCGTCCCAAAAGGCGGCGGCATGACCCCGACGACCCCGCAAGAGGTTTAGGGCCTATCTATCAGTTCGTTCCTCAGAATTTTTAATCATGAAAAAAGCCGCCGGACATGTTCTGGCGGCTTTTTCTCAAAGAGAACGGGCGTTTCGTTTTTTATTTTTTAAGATATTTGGGGCAGTATCCGCGCCACAAAGAATCGCAAGGACGCATCCTTGCCCCCAACAGAACGCATGACAGCCATGCACTGGAAGCCGCACAAAAAAAGGTCCGGAGACCTTTAGGGTGCTCCGGACAAACGGCGGTAATAGAGGGTGTGTAAGTTCTTTATACTAAACCGTTAGACCATTTGCAACATAAATCGAACAATTTTTATAAAAAAATTTCCATTTTCAGAACTATCTAAAATAATAGGAATTAATACCGGAAAACTTCCAAGAAGTAATTCAAGTATAGATTCAAAATAACCAATAAAATACAACAATATTACTAATAGTAATGGAGTGTATTATCATAAAAACCTATAATAAATAATAGGTTTTATTTCAATTCTTTGAATTAGTTTCGAAAATGGATACTCGGAAAGCTCAAAAGATGAAAGCCATTCTGCCAACGAATTCTTAAGAAAGAGTTTATCACCCGCCCGCAAATCTCCGCGTGACATTTTTAAATGAGGGTTTTAAAAGGAAACATGAAAAAAACATCCGCAAAATCTTCTCCTTCTTCTCCCGCCAAAACCATCGGTATTCTGGGGGGCGGACAATTGGGGCGCATGTCGGCTATGGCGGCGGCGCGTCTGGGGATTAAAACACATATCCTGACACCGGAAACCGATTCCCCTGCTTCGCATGTGGCCGCCAGAACAATCGTTGCCGATTATAGCGACAAAGCCGCCCTGAAGGAATTTGCAAAGTCAGTTGATGCCATTTCTTACGAATTCGAAAATATTCCGGTTGAAACCGTTCAATATCTCAAAAAATTGAAACCGGTTTATCCGGATGATTATCTCCTGGAAATTGCGCAACATCGCTGGCACGAAAAACAGTTTTTGAACAATATCGGTATCCCGACCGCCAAATGGGCCAAGGCCTGTTCCGCAGACCAAGTCCACGCGACATTAGAGGAATGGGGCGTGACTGATTGCATCCTGAAAACTGCGCGTTTCGGATATGATGGCAAAGGCCAGATCAAAATATCCAAAAATACCGATATCGATGCGGCGTTTGCATCACTTCAATCAGACGAAGTCATCATTGAATCTTTGGTGGCGTTCTCATGCGAAATTTCAGTGATCGTCGCGCGTGACCGTTTCGGCAAAACCGCTGTGTATGATGTCGCACTCAACGAACATAAAAACCATATCCTGTCCAAAACCACTGCCCCCGCGCCGCTGGCCCCTGCCTTGCTTGCCAAGGCAAAAAAGCTGGGTAAAAAGGTCGCGGACGAAGTCGGTCTGGTGGGGGTTTTGGCACTGGAATTATTCGTGACCAAAGACGGTAAAATTCTGGCCAACGAAATCGCGCCGCGCACCCATAATTCAGGCCATTGGACAATCGATGCCTGCGCCGTGTCGCAATTTGAAAATCATGTGCGCACCGTCGCCGGCCTTCCCGTCGGGTCTGCAAAACGTCATTCCGATGCGATCATGCTGAATCTGATCGGCGATGATATTGCACTGGTCGATCACTATATCGGTAAGGCCGATGCCTGCATCCACCTCTACGGAAAACCCGAAGTCCGCGCAGGCCGCAAAATGGGGCATATCACATTCATACGCTGATGACCGTGAAACCACACCACCAGCCTTCAGAACAACCTCTCTCCATTGCGTTGTAACAAGGTAGGGGATATAATCCCGCCTATAAACATATCCATGCCGTCCACGGAAAGTTTTTTGCTATGCAACCGCCTCACAATTGTCGTAATAAAATAATTTTTCATTATTTCCCGAATTTTACAGGGATTTTTGGAGAATCCAGAGTTTTATCCCTTTGGCTCATTCGAAAATTAACCACGAAGTTCACGAAGAGTAAGAAGAAACACGAAGTTTTATTCCCCTCTGTGCCCCCCTTGATCTCTGTGGTGAAATCCCATTTCTGGATGCATATCCACAAACCAGCACTCTGGATTGCCGCATCGCTTTCGCTCCTCGCAATGACGTCGGGGGTGTCCTTTGCAGCCATCAATATCCCTTTCACCATCAATTTGTCTGAAAATGTCACTGTCACCGGAACCCCGCGCATCACCGTCGATGTCGGCGGGAATACCCGTTATGCCACTTATACTTCCGGCACAGGCACCAATAGTTTGACCTTTACCCTCTCCCCCAATATCGGTGATGTTGATCTAGATGGTGTCACCGTTTCATCACCCATTGATTTAAACGGTGGAACGATGAAAGACAGTGCGGGCAATGATGCCACCCTCACTTTCACCCCGCCCAATACATCAGGCATCAAAATCAATTATCCCTCCCTCGGAATGGATTTTACCAACGGAACAACTGGACGTTATACCCTCAATGGCACTGTCTATAACGATCTGTCTTCTTTCCTCACTGCCTCAAGCGGTAGCTTTACGCGAGCAAGCATTGGAACTTATTACGATTCCACGGGCACTCTGCAAACTGCATCCAACAACACTCCACGCTTTGATTATGATACCGTGACCCATGCAGCAAAAGGTATCTTGATTGAGGAAAGCCGGACGAATCTTATTCTAAGGGCAGATGACTATACAGTCAGCCCATGGGCCGAGGTGATCGGGGGAACGGCTTCTCGCTCTAATACAACCACCGCTTTTTACAATAAGGCCGCTCTTGTAACAGTCAGCGCGGCCACAGGCGGAATTCGACAACGCGTTTCAGGTTTATCCACACAAATCTATAGCTGGTCATTTTATATCGAAAGCGCAAATGCGACGAGTCTTGTTTTTCGGCTTGAAAATGGCGCCGCAGCTTATGGGACTATCTGCACAGTCATTTTCAACCCAGCTTCAGGTGTATTTTCAAGCTTAGCCGGCTATAGCAAAGTCAGCGCAAAAGCATTGGGTTCCGGCTGGTTGGTTAGCCTTGTTTTGCCGACTGCCGGAGGGACATTCTTTGCCAATCTGGAAGTGATTGGAACAAATGGCAATATATTCAAATATGCCTTACCCCAGTTTGAGCAAGGTTCTTTCTCGACTTCTTATATCCCAACGACAAGTTCAGCAGTCACAAGAGCAGCAGATACGCTGACGATCCCCACAGGAGGATGGTTTTCCGCTGCCAGCGGTGGATTATATGCAGAAACTTATTTATCGGACATATCTTCTTCGCATATATTTGCGGCCCTTACGGGAGCTGCCTCTTACA
>DMIT01000184.1 GCA_003452275.1 Rhodospirillaceae bacterium
GCGTGGCCGGGGGTATCGACAATATTGATTTTCGCTTCATCCCACATAATGGATGTGCATTTTGCCAGAATGGTAATGCCGCGTTCTTTTTCCAGGTCGTTGCTGTCCATGACGCGTTCATCTACGGCCTGATTGTCGCGGAAGGTTCCGCTTTGGCGCAAAATCTGGTCGATCAGGGTTGTTTTCCCATGGTCAACGTGGGCAATAATCGCAATGTTACGGAGGGTGGTTGTTGTCACGATACAATCTCTTTTCTTGTCTAAAATCTGTGTGCGCCGCCCTCATAGCGGGAAAAGTTGCAAAAATCCAGAAAAATCGTGCTTTTTGATAAGGATAAGGTAATTATTTAAAAAGGGTTGTTTCCTGCAATATTATTCATAATTTTGACAGAAGGGCTGCTTCTCCTATATAAGCATGCTTATGCGTAGACCATTAGAAGATTTGTATGGTTCCGGAGCCGACCAGAATGAGCATCTTTATCGGATGCTCGAATGCTTTATGATTCCTAATCCCATAGACAGATGGAAATTCAGACTTTCTATGTTGTTCGGGAGCCTTGTTTTAGGGCCCATCAATATGGTTATGCGCAAATCCCCTGAATCCTGCGTGCAATTTACTGGAAAAGAAAATCTATTTGACAGGCTGGGTTTAGAAGATTTAAGCAGCAGATTGACGTCAGGAAAGGCGATTTATATTCCTGAAAACCCTTCCGCGGAAACAGCCCCAATCGCTGACAGGCATTTTCCCCAAATGGCTGTGGTTTGGGAACTCGAACAAAAACACGCGAAACGACTTCAGACATTGCAGCTTGAGATGGGGGCGGGGCATCGCTTTTTATCATTAACATTTTGCCCTCTGAAAGCAGATAGTTTCGGCAAGATTTTACAACTGGATGAGCTGATTGTTCATCGCGGACATGATGTTTATGAAGTGGATTTAAATGATTTTAAAAATATGCCCGCCATAGGACAGATATTGTCAAAGGTCCAATTGATGGTTGCCCAGTTTCTAAGCGGCCAGAACGATATTCAACAGCTTTTGGAAGATGTGGTCGATGCCGTTATTTTGCTACAACCGCCTCAAACTGATTATTGTGATGATGATGCAGATTATCATGTGGATGATAACCGTCCACCTTCCCCCTAATCATTTCTTTTTTCACTTTTTTGTTGCAATGCCGCGGACGTTTGTGGCAATCTTAGGCTAACGAGGAAACGAGCATGCGCAATTTTGCACCCACTTATGTCGCCGTTTCCGAGCCTGCAGGTTTTTAATTAGATCATGTGGCTCGGCTAGCCTAATTATAGCCGAATTCCCGATATGATTTCCAAGACCTGTTTTTATCCCCAAAATACCTGTTTTGTGAATTATGTCTGGCGTTCGGTTTAATCAAGAAACTGAAAAACAGGAGAGAATGATGTCTACCCCCCATATGCCGACCGTGAAACGGAAGGATATTATCAATTTTACACTGCATTACTGGTCGGAAAAGAAATTGTTCGGCGCGCTGGCGGTTGTGTTTTTAGGCGCATCCGTTGGGGCGGATGTGTTCTATCCGGTTTATAGCGGCCATCTGGTCGATACGCTGGTTACATCCGATCCGAAAAAAGACGGCAGTTTGCAGGAAGTTCTGTGGGCGTTCGGGATATTGATGGGAATTCAATTTTTCCATTCATGGACATGGGCGGCGGCTTTCTGGTTCTGGAATAAATTTGCCGTTCACAATATGTACCGCTTGTTGACCGATGCCTTGCATAAGGTTCAACGTTTTTCAACCGACTGGCATGTGAATTCGTTCGCGGGGGCGACGGTGCGTAAAATTACGCGCGGTATGTGGTCGTTCGACGTTTTTGAAGACACGATCTTTATGGGCTTTTATCCATCTGCCATTATTGCAACGGGCATGACCATCATGTTGATCGTTCAGGTTCCTGCGGTCGGGTGGTTTGCATTGCCGATGGTCTTGCTCTTTATCGGGGTCAGTATCTATCTGGCGGTCAAGGTCAATATGCCGCGTTTTAAAAAATCGGCTGCTGCCGATACGGCTGTGGGCGCATCGATTGCCGATATCATGACGGCGATGCCGACGGTCAAATCATTCGCCGGCGAAAGACGCGAAGATGCCCATTTTGCAGGGGTTGCCGCCGAATGGAAAAAACGCTCGCTCAATGCATGGCTGACTGCAACGGCGGTTGACTTTATCCGTGTTCATATCCGTATTGCCCTGATGGTGGGGATGATTAGCCTGACCATCTGGATGTGGAGCAAAGGCGAAGCATCGGCAGGGGATGTGACATTGGCGATTACATCGTTCTTTATCATTGGTGGTTATCTGCGCGATATCGGTCGTCAGACGAACGAGTTGTTACGGTCTGCCAGCGAGATGGAAGATGTGGTCAGTTTCTGGTTGCGCGAAGATGATATCAAAGACGCGCCGGATGCCGGAATCTTGTCTATCACCCATGATAAAGGGGCAAGCATCACCTTTGACACGGTCGGCTTTGCGTATAAGGAAGGCGAACGCCAGATTTATGACGGGCTGTCGGTTGAACTGAAAGCGGGCGAGAAGGTGGCTTTGGTCGGCGCGTCCGGTTCGGGCAAATCGACCTTCGTCAAATTGATCCAGCGTCTTTATGATATTCAGTCAGGTGCTATCCGCATTGACGGTCAGGATATTGCCAAAGTCACGCAGGAAAGTTTGCGCCGGAATATCGCGTTGGTGCCGCAGGAGCCTGTCTTGTTCCATCGTTCCTTGGCAGACAATATTGCCTATGGACGCCCTGATGCAACACTGGATGACATCCGTCGGGCTGCCGCCGAAGCCTATGCTGCCGAATTTATCGAACGCCTGCCTTTGGGGTACGATACATTGGTCGGTGAGCGCGGTATCAAACTTTCGGGTGGGGAACGCCAGCGCGTTGCGATTGCAAGGGCATTGCTGGCCGATAGTCCGATCTTGATCTTGGACGAAGCCACCTCGTCACTGGATTCCGTATCCGAACATTATATCCAGATGGCCTTGGAACGGTTGATGGAAGGGCGGACGACCATTACGATTGCCCACCGTCTGGCAACGATCCAGA
>DMIT01000221.1 GCA_003452275.1 Rhodospirillaceae bacterium
GTGGCTAATCTGGCGGTGCAAATCCATGGCGGGCATGGCTATATCCGTGAATATGGGGTTGAACAATACGCACGCGACGCGCGCATTGCCATGATTTACGAAGGCACCAACGGCATACAGGCCCTTGATCTGGTCGGGCGCAAAATGGGACAGAATTATGGGCGATTGCTGCGCCGTTTCTTCCACCCCGTTCTGGAATTGATCGAAACCAATCAAGAAAACCCTGCGCTGGGCGAATTTATATTTCCCTTGGCAAAAGCCTTCGCCAAATTGCAACAAGCCTCTGTCCAGATCGCGATGAAAGGCCTTAAAGACCCGAACGAGGCAGGGGCGGCATCGACTGATTTCCTGCGCATGTTCGCCTTGGTCGCGGTCGGGTTTATGTGGGCGCAAATGGCAAAAGTCGCGCAGCAAAAACTGGAAGCCGGCGGGGACGGCAAAGCGGAATTTTATCAAGCCAAACTGAAAACCGCGCGTTTCTTCATGGAACGCATGTTGCCCGAAGTCGAAAGCCGTTTCCGCATGGTCATGGCAGGTGCCAAACCCCTCATGGACATGACCGCAGATGAGTTTGGTACATAATAAATATTCAAAAATACTTTTATGATTCCATTTTAAAACTAAATATGATTCAATGAAAGTAATGAGGTATATAATATGACAAAAAAACCATATTCTGCTATCTCCATTGCTAACTATTTTGTCAAAAAAGGGATTGATACGGGAGCAATGGTAACCCCTATGAAGCTCCAGAAACTGGTGTATTTTGCGCATGGCTGGTTTTTGTCTTTATCAGGAGGGCAACCTCTCATTAAGGAAAAAATCGGAGCATGGCCGTTCGGGCCCGTCATCGGGACTGTTTATAAATATTATTCGGCTTATGCAAAGAAACCTATTGATAGGCTTGTCGAAACGGATGAGGAAGCCATTCAGGATGCGCAGGATATTGCTGTTCTGGACAAAATATGGGATGTATATGGACAACGAACCGCGATAGAGCTTTCCAATCTTACTCATCTTGAGGGAAATGCTTGGGATAAGACTTATCGAATGGGACACTCTCACACTATCCCTAACGAGTTAATAAAAGAAGATTTTGACAGGATGTCTGAATAATGCCGATAGATAAGCTGGAAATTGATAAAATCCATATTGATAAAACCATTCGTCCTCATTCTGATATGGATGACACGATTCTTCATGATCTCAGCATGGCTGAAGAAAATTCTTTTGAAATGTATGAGTTAGCTAGAAATGACCTTATCATTACAGAGGAAAAGAAAATCAAACAGACCGCAGGCTTTGCCGGTGGAGCTTTGCTAGGTGCTGCTGTTGCTGGCCCTCTTGGCGCTCTGGCAGGGGGAATCGCTGGCGTGGGTCTGACGATCTGGGCTAATAAACATATAGAATAAGCACCTTTCAGATGATTATCCTCACATTTTCAATTCTATTTACTATGCTGTTTCTGGTGGGTATTTATCTATTTGGATATGTCGTCAATAAACATATAGTTATCAAGGCATTGGTTGGAATGGGGGGCATTACCGCATCCTTGGCGTATGGTTTGCAAGCCTTATTAAATATAGTTAATCTGGGGCTGTTGGAATATCAAAATATGGTGAAAACAGAGACAGCTTTAGAGAAAATAAAATATCTTCCAGATGTGATAAAGGACGCTTTTTTGCTTGCCCGTAACAACTGCCCCGAGGGAGTGCATATCTATCTTTTGATTGGTGCGTTTTTAGTATTATCGCAAGGATTTGAAGAAATGAGAGGGTGTATCACTCTTAAAAGAAGCAGGAAGATACCCTAATTAATTATTGCTTTCTCTGGTTGCTAAAAAAATCAGGGAAATAGCTCCCTTTAAAAATAGAAGGAAGGCAGTGTGCTTCAATATGCCGCTGCCTTAATTGTGCCTTTTTCATTACCAAATCCTTGTATTTTATGATAATATGGGGAAATCCTAAGGTTAAAAGTAAATAAAATTTTATGGATTTTAGGCTATACTATAAGGCGGTGGATGAGGATTCCCTATCATGTCCCTCTCCTGCGGGTTTTTTGGGTGTAATTTTTAAATGGTTATTGGTGTGCGGTGCGGGTTTCTGCGGGTAGTGCGTTAAATTATGCGACCATGCCGGGGATATTTCCCCGATTGAAAGATATTCTGTTCTCGGGGTTCGGCTCTGTGACGCAGTTGATCGCCATTATCTGCTTTATGGGTGGGCTGCTCCCTAAAAACCATCCTTGTTTTTCCAAAGAAAAACGCAACGAATATAGTCTGGCCCGCATTCTGGCCGATGCCGCGTCCGGTATTGAATTCCAATGGAAATATATTGATAAAATCGTTATTTTCGCGGTCATCCTGTGCGGTACGGTGATGATGTGGCTTTACGTGGCGGCGGCGATCCTGTTTGTTCTGTCGTCTCCTTCTTTTGCGCTGAGTTTTCCCGCAGTGATCCAGACGGCAAACCCGACCAATGATGTGGCGTTTATGATGCTGGACAAGGTTGTGGGGATTCCCGGGCTGTTTAATTCCTCTGTCTCGTTTACCCCGCCTTTCCCGACACCATTTCAGGTGTCATTGCAGCAATTATTCAGTTTCTACAGTACCGGCATTTTTTTTGTCGCGCTGATTATCTTTTTGTACCACGTCATCCATCTGGTGTTGGAGATTACCCAGACGGGGCATGTCACACAGCATATGTCGGATGATGATGGCGATGGCGGCAGAAATTTTTCATGGTTGCCCATTCGGTTCGTTTTTTGTTTCGGGCTTTTGATTCCCTTCGGGTATGGGTTGAATTCCGCACAATGGATTACGCTCTACACTGCAAAATTCGGTTCGAGTCTGGCAACCAATGCATGGATCGATTATAATTATACGACTGGACAAAACCCGACAGGGGATGATAATGCCCGTTTGATCGCCAGACCGCCGACCCTTGATAATTCAGGGTTGATTAAGTCCCTGTTCCTTATTAATTCCTGCCGCCGCATTACACTTTTGACCCAGTTTAATCCTGAAGCCAATCAGGCTTATCCCTATATTGTGAATGGTGGAAAAAGCAAATCGCTGTTTAATTATCCGGGAGAGCCTGGTTTTATGGATAAGCCGACGCTTTCTTCTCCATCCACCTATAATGCGACCTTGCCGACAATTGCTGCGGGTGATGCGTCTGACAATTTTATCGAGATATTAAAATTCTCGGATTACCACGATATCAAAATGGTGATCGGAACGTTCGATCCAGCTAAGCCGGATGCTTATAAATCCTACCCGGGCAAAATTCTTCCCACTTGCGGAGAGATTACCATTCCGGTGACCAGCTTGACCGGTGAGGGAGTCTTTGCTGCCGAAGGATATTTCTTTGCGGTGTTGAATATTCTCTTTGAGATGAACAGAGCAGGTGTTACCCCGTCTACCACCGATCCGATTGAAGATATGTGGTTGGCCCTGATGCGGGAATATCTGTTGACGTCAGGTTCGGTCAGAAATGCCAAGACCATGCTCGGCATGACGGATGCGGATTTTCAGGCGTCTTATGGCGGGGATATCGATTTGATGGGCCCCATCACCGGGCCGGTTTATTCATCTTACTGGAAATTGATGATGGATGATTATTTCCGTTATGTTTTCAGGATTCCGGCTTTCACCGCCTATGATTTTCTGGCGGATACGGATACGGCAGCGACCGACCCTACTGTTGATCCGCTGGGGATGTATTTTCACAACGATAAGGCAGGATTCTCCAGTCTTGGAAAACCAAACCCGCTTTTGATGTCCCAAGGGATATTGGATTATGGCTGGGGTGGGGCAGGGTTATGGTATAATAAGCTGGGTGAACGGAACGGGTCTTTATATAGCGCTGCCGCTGCGGTGCCGGTCATCAACAAGTTCCCGATGGTGATGGAAGCCATTAAAGACCAGAGAGCCAAAACCGATACCAAGATTGATGGCGGATTTTGTGAGAAATTCAACCCGCGTAAGTCCGGAACAAGTTCGATTCACTTGCAGAACGAGAAAAACCAGTTCGAAATCGAGCAGGCCGCAGCCCTTTATGCATTCTGTTCCCAATTATTCGAAAATCAGGCGTTCAATCAGGACGGGGTCACGCGCGTTACAGCTTCGACCAATCCATTTGAAAAAGCCATTCATATGTTCTTCTCGGAGTTCCGGATCTTTGACAAGAATACCAATAAGGAAGTCACACCAATGGCGCAGTTGACATCCGTTGGGCGTATCCTGATTGATAAAGCGATTATGGGCGTGACTATTTCTTCCTTGTCCTACGCCGCCGGCGGAGCCGCCCATATGGCTGCCGGAGATAATGCCCAAGCCGAAGCCTTTGCAACTGGCGCAGGTGCTATCGGGGATGCGACAATGGTCATTGCTTTACTGGGATTATCTTCGGGGTTCGTGCTTTATTATATGTTGCCGATGATGCCATTTATTTATTTCTTTTTTGCGGTCGGCAGATGGGTCAAGGTTATTTTCGAGGCTCTGGTCGGTGTGCCCCTTTGGGCTTTGGCGCATATGCGGGTAGGTGGGCCCGGATTACCAGGATCGGCTGCGATTGGTGGTTACTTCTTGCTGCTTGAAATATTTATCAGGCCTATTCTAACAGTCTTTTCTCTGGTTGCCTCCTTTGCCATCTTCTCGGCATTGGCGATCGGACTGAATAGTGTCTTTTCTCTGGTATCCGAAAATCTGTTCGGAAGTGTTGCGCCTTCTCTTTCCTCTACGCTTGATGCTGCTGAAAAGCTGTCTTACGTTGAACTGGCGCGCGGAATGGTAGATCAGTTCTTCCTCACCATCTTTTATATTTATCTGGTGTATACGATCGGTATCGGGTCGTTCAAACTGATTGACCTGATCCCTGACAATATCATGAGATGGTCGGGTGCGGGCGTGCAGTCATTCGGGGCTTCGGATGTATCTGACGATATGATCGAGGAATGGCAGTGGCAGCTTCCGCAAAGGTTTAATGCGTCTACCGGCTCTCTCGGTAAGGCGGCCAAGGAGGCATTCTATGAGCCTGGGCATCGTCTGGGGGCGGCAGAGAAAAATAGAATCAAGGCAGAGAAACAGGCCGCCAAAGAAGCAGAGGCCGCCGCTCACGCCAAAGCGAAAGGGCCGGATGGGTAATGATGACAGACTCTAGCAAGAATCCCGCTCTTTCTATTGCCAAGTCGGTTGCGGCCTATACGCTGTTACCGGGCTTTTGGTCGCGTCTGGTCGAGTTTATGCCGCGTTTCGGGTTGATTGCCTATTTGATGGCGATCATTTTCGAGTCGGTTAAACTTCTGCCCAAAGGCCATCCCTTTACGCAAGCCACAAAGATAGGTCAATACAGGGTACGCGATGTGCTGGCCCTTGCGGCCAATAATCTGCATGGCGGTTTCAAAAATTCGGATCAATATATCGTGTTCGCCATGTTTCTGGTCGGAACGGTTTTGTTGGTTCTGCAATTTGTTTTCCTGTTTGCGATGATTGTCACGCGCACTGCAGAAGCCGCTATTCCATTCGTAAGCCTGTTTGTGACAGTGTATCCTGAAATAGATATTGCGCATTTGATGTTGGATAAAGTTTTTGGAATTCCTCAATTCTTTAATTCCTGTTTTGATCCAACGGTAAATGGTCTAGCGATTTGTGACGGCTACAGTGCCAGCCCGGTCTTTCCTACTCCCTTGCAAGCAGCCATGCAGGAGTTATTCAGATTTTATAGCTTCGGGATTCTGACTGTCGCGGCTTTTGTGGTTTTCTATTTTATCATTGCCATGGTTTTGGAAACAACCAATACGGGGGTTCCTTTCGGGAAACGATTCCAGTCAATCTTTACGCCGATACGGCTGGTGCTGGCTGTTCTTTTGCTCTTACCTTTGGCTTATGGTTACAATACAGGCCAATATATCGTTCTTTTTGCCGCCAAGTACGGGTCGGCATTGGCAACCAATGCGTGGTTGCTTTTTAACTCTAAAACGGGTGATAACCCGATGGGCATGGATCCAGAGCAATTGGTCGGAAAACCAAAAGTCGGGGATATTGATAGTGTACTGAACTTTCTCTATCTGGCGCAAACTTGCCGCGCGAGCTATGAAGTGGGCGTCAAAGACACCTTAAAATCCACGTCGACAACTTCGTCCGCAGCGACCGGTATTGTGATCGAACCTTATCTGGTTTTGCAGGGATCCAGTGTTAATACTTCTATTTCCCAGCAGTTGAGCAAAGGCACAACTTATGATGCCGCCAGAACATTCTATGGACAAGGGGATGTCAAGATCGTCTTTGGTGAAAAGAATGATACTTATGAGGATTATCCCGGACAGGTCAAGCCGTATTGCGGCGTCATCCTGATGCCGTCTTTGTCCAAGGAATTAACAGGGATCAAAGACCTTTATAATATTTATTTCAAAAATGTGCTGGATATCTGGTTCGATGATGATGTGCGGGCCTATGGCAAGCGCATGGCCTGTACTCTGAAATTCTCCAGTCAGGCGGGATGCAAATCGCTTCCCGCTGTCTCTGCCTCATGGGGGGCACCGGATGACAGGACTGCGGGACAGCAATTTTATATTGATATGCGGTTATTGGCACAGGGTAATTTCAAAGGGCAACTGGATGCCCAGATCGATACAATGCGCCATACCGCGAATCCTGAAACCAGCATGGATCTAAGAACGCTTCAGATGGGGTGGGGTGGTGCAGGGTTATGGTTTAACAAAATCATGTCTTTTAACGGGGCCATGGTGGATGCGCTGTCTTCGTTACCGACCCCTACGCAATATCCCTTGCTTATGGAACATATCGCAAAGAAGAAACGGACTTTGTCGCCGGGTGTGCCACAAAAAGAAGTGTTCGATATGACTCTGACCGTTAATAAAAAGCATCTTTCTATGGATCAGTATATGGGTGAGGCTGATTTGGGCGGTAGTCTGTCCCAGAATATAGAGGTCGCAGGTGCCTTGACCGCGACCTATAAACAGATTCAGGATAATGAAGCCACGAGTGCGCCCAAAACGACGAATACGGACAGTCCGGTCAAGAATTTTGTAACCTTGCTCTTCGGGCAGACGGGCATATTCGATTTCCATGGTAATTCCGAAGTCTTCCCCTTGGCGAAATTAGCCATGCTGGGGCGGGAACTGATTAATAAAACGGTTATCTTGATTGCGGCCAGAGCGATCATGACGGGTGTCGGGGCTGCTGCGGGTGCTGAATTAGGGCCATTAGGGGATTTGATTAAAAATGTCGGCCCGAGTATGGGGACGTTTGCCACTATGGGATTTTCAATCGGCATTCTTTTATACTACGTCGTTCCTTTGATGCCGTTTATCTATTTCTTCTTTGGTGTCGGGCGCTGGGTTAAATCGATTTTCGAGGCTATGGTGGCGGTTCCGTTATGGGCATTGGCCCACCTTCGTCTGGGCGGGGAAGGAATTCCGGGGCCTGCCGCGGGAACGGGGTATTTCCTGATTTTGGAGATTTTTTTGCGACCCGTTTTTACCCTTTTCGGATTGGCGGCCAGCATTGCCATCTTTATGGCATTGAGCAGCAGTCTGGATACAGTTTTTAATCTGGCAGTCATGAATGTCGGGGGATATGATATGACGACGCTTTCTAACAGCCAACCCGATACCTTTGCCAATTCTGCTCGTGAAGCACTGGATGCCTTATTTTATACGGTTATTTATGCTATCCTGATTTACATGATAGCGACCACCAGTTTTAAATTGATTGATCTGATACCGAATTTTGTGATGCGGTGGGGTGGTTCGAATACTTCCAGTTTCAACGATCAGACGGATCCGATTGGTCAGGTCAATTATCAACTGGTTTTCAAAGCGGATGCCATGGCACGAAGTATTGATAATCAGAATGATAGCTTTGCCGATGCCGCGAAAGCCCGTGAGCTATTTAAACAATAGAAGGATGAAGTCGGTGGATTAAGAAGATTAACGAAATGTAAATAAAATATAAGTAATATGAATGTGGTGTTGAGGTGATAAAATGTCGTTGTCAGGTAATCGTACTTTAAAAGTTGCGCAGTATATGCTGTTGCCGCAAATTCTCCCTCGATTTGCCAATCTGGTCTTTGGCGGATTCGCGTATCTTGCCTATTTTGTGGCGCAGGTTTATCGCGGTGTCCGTTTGTTGCCGGATAGCCATCCCTTCCTCAATCCGTCTGAAATCGGACATTACTCTATTCCCGATGTGGTCAGGGCCGCTGGGGCCAGACTGAAATATAGAAAAGAATATATCGATCAGGTGATTATTTTCTATGTCATTTTGTTAGGCATGGTTTTGATTGCTTTTCAAACCCTGTTGTTAATTGTCGGGATGTTTGCACCACAGGCCATGGCTTTCAGCCTATACTCGTACTTTGGTAACCCCCACTTGACGACGGGTGTCGATCCGTATCAGGATCTGGCATTTATCATGCTGGATCGGGTATTTGGTGTTCCGGGTATTTTCGATTCCTGCGTCAGTCTGGCCACCCCTTGCTATATGGCGGCTCCTAACGACCAATGGAGTACGGCGCAAACTGTTTATACTCCTGCGGTCTTCCCGTGGCCGTTCCATGAAGCTTTACATGCTATGTTTGCATTTTACAGCACAGGTTTGCTGGTGATCGGGATGATGATCCTGCTCTATCTTGTTGTCGTTATTATTGCAGAGACGGCGCAAACCGGCGTTCCCTTCGGTAAAAGATTTAATAAAGTATGGGCCCCCATTCGTCTGGTCGTGGCGCTTGGGCTGCTTATCCCGGTTTCTTATGGTCTCAATTCGGCACAATATATCGTTCTCTATGCCGCAAAATTAGGGTCTAACTTTGCAACCAACGGCTGGTTTGTTTTTAATGCGTCTCTTACCAACTCCCGTATGACGACTGATAATATGGTGGCGTTCCCCAAAACCCCCGATGCAAGGCCTTTGTTGCAGTTTATGATGCTGGCGCATGCCTGTAAGGCTATACATGAGGGGTACATCATACAAAATGATCGTCCAGCGAACTGGAAAGCTGAAGCGGCTAAGACATGTCCTGTTGATGAAGGCAATCAGAGAAACGATTCGGTTATTCAGGCCTATATCGTTAAATTCTCGGGCGATGCATCGAGTGATGCGGTTCCTTTGGAAAGCCAGTCATATGAAGAGGCGCGGAAATTCTCGAACAATGGGGATATTACGATCACGATTGGCGATAGGGGCTGCGAGAAGAACCATAATATGAATAGCGGGCACACGATCCCGACTTGTGGGCAACTGGTTCTAACCTCTCCGACCCAGGAAGCAGATACAAGTGCCGGGGCCTATGTTATTCAGCAAGGTTATTATAATTTAGTGAAATATATGTGGGGTGAATATCAAAGCCCCCCTGGGTCAGGGATCGGAAGCCCTGCCAAAATCTGGTCGAAATGGGCTTTTTGTAACCAGAAGATTGGTGGTGGCAAGGTTCAGGGATATACCGCCTATAAATATGATGACATGATGAGTGGAGTTCAGGGGGATCTAGAGTTACGGGATATGGCTTTGTCACCTGTTCAGAATTTGTGCCCTCCTGCTGTTGATGGAAATGAATTTGATAAGACTCTTCAGGCAGATTTCACCAGTGACTGGTTGAACGGGACATCCCAGAACTATTTATATGGACAAAATGATGTCGAGGCACCTGGTTTGGTCAGTGCGTCTTCGTCTTATTCCCCTGCTGGAACGTCTGAGGCGATTGTAACCAATATCATTCGCAAGGGGGTTGTGGCCGAAAGAAAGTTGATTGATGACGGTAAATACGACATCCCTATCGACCTGATGGACAGGGGGTGGGCCGGTGCCGGTTTGTGGTATAATAACATTGCGCGGGTCAATGGCGCGATTACAGGTGCTGCGCAGGCGACACCTAAAATTATCCATTATCCCGAGCTGATGGAAGTCGTTGCGCGGGCAAAATTACGTAACAATAGGAACGTGACGATGGATGACCTGTTCACACCGACTCAGGGTGAGGATTCGGATTTGCAGTTGTCAAAGTCCGGCGAGGCGCAGGCCGTTATTCCATTGCAAAGAATTTATGGCTCATGGAGAGATATTGCCAACCAATATAAACCGACAACCGGTAATACAATCTATGATTTCCTGAATCTGCTGTTCGGAACCCAGGGGGTGTTTGATTTGCGTGATCCGGGGAATCAAGATGTCCATCCTTTGGCCTTGATGACTGCGATGGGGAAAAGCCTTCTGGAAGCCTCGATCCGCAATCTGGGTATTGCCGCCGCCGGAAATATGGGCAGAGGTGTTCTGGCGAATTTTGCCGCCTCGGTGGGCGTGGGGGCCGATGTTGCGTCCGGTCTTTTGTTTACGATTGTGATCGCGACGATGGGAGCAGGGATTATCCTGTATTATGTCCTGCCGTTTATGCCTTTCGTTTACTTTTTCTTCGCCGTCGGGAGTTGGGTGAAAGAGGTGTTCGAGGCCATGGTCGGTGTTCCGCTCTGGGCCCTTGCACATCTTCGCATTGATGGTGACGGATTGCCGGGTGAGGCGGCGCGCAGTGGATATTTCATGATCTTTGAAATCTTCTTGAGGCCGGTCATGATTGTGTTCGGATTGATTGCAGCGGTCAGTATTTTCGCGTCCATGGCAACGGTTTTGAATGCGATCTTCGATATCGCCGTTATCAATGCCGGTGGAACGAATTTTGCGAATGCGACGAATGTCAAATTTATCGAATTTGCACGGGGGCCGATTGACCAATTATTCTACACCATTCTCTATGCGGTTCTGATGTATATCATTGCGATGTCGTCTTTTAAAATGATCGATTTGATTCCAAATCAGATTATGCGCTGGTTAGGTGTCAGTATTACCAGCTTCGCAGGTCAAACGGGTGATAATGCCGCAAGCATGATGACCACCATCCAGCAACAAGGTCTTTCCAAAGTGGATACTGCGCTGAGTGGTATTCAATCGGGAAGCAAAGGGATTGGTGCGGTGCTGGGTAAAGCGACTGCACAGCAGCCGCCATCATCCTAACAAATCTTTAGCTGTTTTCCTTTGGTGAATAACCTATTATAATCCTCCGGCGTCAACCGGAGGATTATAATATGGGGCATTCTATGTTCAAGCGAAACAGAATATCAGTGATGATGGTCGTTGCCTTGACTCTGACTTCTTGTACCGGCATCGGGCAGGCACCACAGGTTAAGCCGCAATTGCAACTGGCGCGCGCCGAATATTCCGCGCTGGAGGGGTGGAATGACGCATCCCAGCAGCAGGCCTTGCACGCATTCGAAAAAACATGCGGTCGCATTTTGAAATCCGCACCGGATAAGAAGGTCGGTCTGGGAACAAACATAAAGGACTGGCAGGCACCTTGCCGGAACCTCCCTGATCCCAAAACAGCCACGGCAGGGATGGCCAAAGCCTATTTTGAAAACTGGTTTACCCCTTATGCCGTTCAATCCGGTCATGAGACAGAAGGGCTATTTACAGGATATTATGAGGCGGGTTTACGTGGGTCACTTGTCAGGACAGGCCCTTATCAAACCCCTTTGCGGGCCCGCCCCCAAGATCTGGTCATGGTGAATCTCGGCGAATTTATCCCCGATTTGAAAGGCCAGCGTATCGCGGGGCGCGTTAAAAATGGGCAATTAAAGCCTTACGAAGACCGCAAATCCATTGAAACAGGCGCATTGCCCAAAGACATGGATGTTCCTCTCTATTGGGTGGATAGCGCGGTTGATGCATTTTTCCTGCAGGTACAGGGTTCGGGCATTGTCACTCTGCCCGACGGATCGATGCAGCGCATCGGCTATGACGGGCAGAACGGGCATCCTTATACGGCGATCGGCAAAGAACTGATTGCGCGTGGCGCATTGACCAAAGATAATGTGTCCATGCAGACGATCCGTGACTGGCTGGCGGCGCACCCCCGCGAAGCGGTCGAGGTGATGCAGACGAATAAATCCTATGTTTTCTTTAAAAAACTGGAGGGAACAGGGCCGGTTGGCGCAGAGGGAGTGGCGTTGACGCCCGAAGTGTCCATGGCGGTCGATCATGTAATATGGCCTTATGGCGTGCCGATGTATATTGATATCGATCATCCCGTCGAAAGCACAAAAATCCATAAGCTGATGGTGG
>DMIT01000228.1 GCA_003452275.1 Rhodospirillaceae bacterium
AAGGACTGGTCAAGAAACATACGGATGGGCTATTGATTCCCGTTCTGGTCAATGCCCCCGTGGGTCACGGCACCCGTTTTACCCCGATCCATCTGGGGCGTATGGCTACGCTCGATATTTCCGCGTCTCCCCGCTTGATTTTGGACTAAATCTCTATTACAAGCACTTCAAGGTTATGAGGTTTTCGAATGACTTTTGTCGTTACAGATATCTGCATCAAGTGCAAATACACAGATTGCGTCGAGGTTTGCCCCGTAGATTGTTTCTATGAAGGCGAAAATACGCTGGTCATCCATCCGGACGAATGCATCGATTGCGGCGTCTGCGAACCGGAATGCCCGATTGAGGCCATCGTGCCGGATACGGCAGCCTCAGGTCAGGAATATCTGGAAATGAACCGCCAATATGCCACGGAATGGCCGAACATCACCCGCAAAAAAGACGCCCTGCCCGAGGCCGAATCATTCAAATCTATCAAAAATAAATTTAAAGACTGGTTCTCCCCCAAACCGGGCGAAGGCGATTAATCCCCACCATCATTCCAAAAGCAAAGAAAAATCTCCCGTTTAAACGGGAGATTTTTGAGTGGATATGACGTGATGATTATCTCTCGACACACATCGCAATGCCCATACCGCCGCCGATGCAAAGGGTAGCGAGACCTTTTTTGGCATCGCGACGTTTCATTTCATGCAACAGGGTGGTGAGGACGCGGGCACCGGATGCGCCGATGGGGTGACCGAGAGCAATTGCTCCGCCATTGACATTGACTTTTCCGGTATCCATTTTCAATTCCTTGACAACCGAGCAAGCCTGTGCCGCAAATGCTTCGTTGGCCTCGATGAGGTCAAGATCGGCGACCGACCATCCGGCCTTGTCCAATGCTTTCAGGGTGGCGGGAACAGGGCCGATTCCCATGACGGACGGATCAACACCGGCTGTCGCCCATGAACGAATGGTCGCAAGCGGTGTCAGCCCGCGCTGCTTGGCTTCATCCGCAGACATCAGCACGAGCGCCGCCGCCCCGTCATTGATGCCGGACGCATTCCCCGCCGTCACCGTCCCGTCAGGTTTAAAGGCAGGACGCAAGGCGCCGAGCGTTTCTGCCGTGGTTCCAGCGCGCGGGAATTCATCGGTATCAAAAACCACTTCTGATTTTTTTTGCTTGATGGTGACGGGGGCAATTTCGTCTTTGAATTTACCTGCTTCAATCGCTGCCGCAGCGCGTTGCTGGGATTGCGCTGCATAAGCATCCTGATCCGCGCGGCTCTGACCGAATTTTTCGGCGACATTCTCGGCGGTAATTCCCATGTGATATCCGTTAAAGGCATCCCACAAACCATCTTTAATCATGGTATCGATGAATTGCGCATCGCCCATTTTTGTTCCGTTGCGCAGGTTGGCGGCATGAACCGACTGGCTCATGCTTTCCTGACCGCCGGCGACGACGATTTTAGCGTCGCCGTTTTTAATTGCCTGAAGGCCCATCGCCACCGCGCGCAGCCCCGACCCGCAAACCTGATTGATCGTGATCGCTGTTTTTTCGGCAGGAATACCTGCGCCGATGGCTGTCTGGCGTGCCGGATTCTGACCGCACGCACCTGTCAGCACTTGCCCCAGAATGACTTCATCCACATCGGCCGGAGAAATATTCGCGTCTTTCAATGCGGCCATAACCGCCACTTTACCCAAATCCACAGCAGACTGGCTGGACAGGCTGCCCAAAAAGGAACCGATAGCGGTTCTTTTGGCTGAAACGATAACGACTGATACATCTGACATAGTTAAGTCCCCTTCACATTTTTAAAGACATGAAGGGGACTATGACGTAATTTTCAAGGCTTGAAAAGCCCGTAGATAAAGATAGATGCAGAATGCCTAGCTTGGTGTTCTTTCACGGCCCTGATCATCCGCATCCATACTATTCCGAATGGTCTCAAGAATTTCATCGTCTTCTTCCATTTTGGATCTCAAAGACGCTATGGCTATTCCCGCACCTGCCCAAGCACCAAACATAGTCACCAAGCCCGCTGCTACTTGATTGTTATCGGCAACCAGATGAGCGCCGAACAGTGTGGCTCCGGTAGCCAGTACCCCGACGACGCCTACAGCAGCCTGCCTAAAGATTAGGCGTAATCTGACGCGCGCTTCGGCATGTTCACGGCTTTCCCTGACGCCATCTTCATCTCTTCTATATCCTCTTTGTTGACTTCCCATTTGTTCCTCGTAGTTGTTAGGGGTGTTTTTAAGAAATTTAAGAAATATTATCGCATTCCATATCCAAGTTAAATCCTAGACTGGCTCGTGCTTTGCTGCTTCGCTTTCTTGGAAAGCGGCACGCTGACGTCTTCTATCTCCCGGACGTGCATCAGGGCCGTGTATCGCTACATCACGCTTCGCATCATGCAACATTCTGAGATGACGTCGCCCATCAATGACCAATACAGGAACGCCCACCCATTGGGCCAGCCCTGCTGCCAGAGAAAAAACTTCCTTCATCGTTGAAGTCTCGCCCAATCCTTTGTTCACCATATAAGCCCCCGTAACCGTTAAAAGGGCTGCACCTGACAGTTCAATGGCCGCTGCTATTCTATTCCGATTTTCAGCCTCCTCAAAGGTTTCGCCTTTCATGTAAGACGATTTTTTTGCTGTTTTTAATCCTTCCGGCTCAATGATATGGGTTACCCCCGATTCCAACAATCCTCCAAGATGATCGAGGCGATCCTGATCTTTAGCAATTTTGGGCCCGACATAGGCTGTTCCTGCCAAGGCTCCCCCTGCTGCCAAAGCAAGCCACAAAAGACCTAACCCTTTCTGACCGCCGCCATTAGGTTGGGACGGTGTTGGCGCCCCCATACCGGAAATCTCTTTAATCCCTTGCATACCAGCCAAAGCAGTGCAGCCAAGAAAAGCCGCCGCCATCGCGCGATGCTTCCAGCTTCTTCGTTCAACGCGTTTATACGCTTCCTCTAAAGTCTCTGGGCGCACATTTGGACGGCTTTGCTCTCTCATTTTTTCCTCATTGCTTATATAGCGGATTTAGAATTTTTCGGGAAATTGTCATATATTACATAAATAATCAAGGTTTTTCTTACCAATTTCTCAACAAACTTGCGCTGGACAGGCTTCCCCAAACTCTCTAAAAGCCCTTATAAAGGATTGAAACCATGGACATCATCACAATTTTAAAAACTTTCGGTTATGCGGGCGTATGGACAGCCTTGTTCGTCGA
Organism: Rhodospirillaceae bacterium; assembly: GCA_003452275.1. GTDB lineage: Bacteria > Pseudomonadota > Alphaproteobacteria > Micavibrionales > Micavibrionaceae > UBA1573. The sequence goes on from DMIT01000228.1 coordinate 3,233, forward strand.
AGGGGCTTTTATCTTCGGAATTTTCCTGCCGGGCGATACTCTTTTATTCCCCATCGGCATTTTGGCGGGACAGGATGTCTTTAATCTTTGGATCATGTTACCGGGCTGTTTTATTTCGGCGTTCCTCGGCAACCTCGCGGGTTACGAAATCGGTAAACGCTGGGGCCCGAAATTAATGGAGAAATATAAAGGCAGATTTATCAAAGAATCGCATCTGACCATGTGCAATGAATTTTTTGCCAAATATGGCGCGTTCACCGTCGTCATTTGCCGCTTTATCCATTTTGCGCGCACGCTTGTTCCGTTCATGGCCGGCATGACCGGAATGCCGTATAAACCTTTTGTGATTTATTCAGCTATCGGTGCATTGCTATGGGCAACGGGGGTCCCCCTGCTTGGCTATTTTGTCGGCTCGCTCATTCCCGCAGGCACCAGTATCGACCATTATATCCTGCCGGCTATCGCCGCCGTCATCATTCTCGTTGCCATCAAACCCCTCTATAAAAAATTCATTGCGAAGCGCATAGCTCCCTCATCAAAAAACCTCCCACCGGTGTAGCAAACAAAGCCCTCCCCGCAAATCCCTGTGATTGCGAGGAGCAACGCGACGTGGCAATCCGTTCTTTGCCGATCAAATGACAAGATGCTATTTTAGCGCAAACTAAAAACTCAACACAGAGGACACAGGGATCACAGAGAAAAGCACAGAGATAAAAAATCTTCGTGCCCTTCGTGAACTTCATGGTTCAAGAAATTTACCCCCTGACGGCCCTATTCTGGATTGCCCGCCCGAAATATTTGCCACCAAGGCACAAAGGCAAAGGTGCAGAGTTTTCTTTATATTTTTCGGCGCATCTCC